>JAJHRT010000030.1 GCA_020833575.1 Thermofilum sp.
GGCTGGTACATGTTTAGCACTAGGAGAAGATTATCCTTTCGTGCGCGCGTTGCAAGGCGCCCAAGCCACCTCTGGTAAGCGTGCCATGATAGCCAGTTGGGTAATGCCACGAAGATGTAGAGATCGAGCTGCGAGTCCGAGCGGCAATCACTGCAAGACGCCGTGCTTGTGTCTACGACGATGATGTCTAGCTGGGCTGAGCGAAGGCTCTGCAGGTCGTCAGGGTAAGCTTCATCAGTAAGAGGGGAGGGGGCAAAGGCCACATAGAGGCCGCTTGAGAGAGGACTTTCCCGCAGGGTCTCCACGAGGGATCCCCCCTCTTCGAGATTCGCATGAAAAGAGGCTCCGCCAAGGCACAGTAGCCCGCTGTCGCCCCCTCCTGAGTCCAGCAGCAGCACTGAGTAGCCTTCCTGGGATAGCGCGTACGCTAGTAGGCATGCGATAGTGCTCTTCCCCGCACCCCCCTTACAGCCGCTGGTTACACACAGCTTCTTCAAGGTCCCCTAGGAAGTGTACGTGCCCCGGATAAACTGGTATAGGGAAAGCGCATGCTCATGCCGTGCTATAAGCTTCTCGTAAATACCCGTGCGGGGGATCGGTGTGAAGTTCAGGCTTACTCTGCTGAGACTCCTAGCGGGCTGCAAAATGGCAAAACTGCAGAAACTCAAGAAACGGGTTCCCCGCTACGGGGAGCTCCTGAGAGCATTCTCCGAGAAGGCTTTACTGCTCGCAGCGTTGACAATACTCAGCGGGGCGTCGTACGCAGAGGCTCAGCCAGGCGCCGCTCTGCTGGAGAAAATTCTGCAGCCTTTCATCGATATCGTGGCAATGATGGCCGCGCTGGCCTTCGCCGCCGGTATACTCGGCTTTGTAGTACTCCTCATAGACGCCGCAGTGTCCTGGATCACCGGGGGTAGCTTCGGGCGATCGCTGGCCGTCTCCAAGCTGATTAGGGCTGTGGAAACCCTCGGGGTAATACCGCTGATATTCTTCATAGTGAACGTGCTGGGCGGCTTAGGAATACCTGAGGTTGCAGAGGTTGCCAAAATAACAAACAGTCTCCTCGCGAGAGGGTGGGACCTCATAATCTCTGCCCTTGGAGGATAGGGCTTATGCTGGAGGTAGTCTCCTGGGCGATGCTGGGGCTAGCGACCGGCTTCCACGCGGCATACGGCGTGCTTAAGTGGAGCCTTGGTATGCGCCGCGAAGCCCTCTACGAGTGGGAGAAAGCTGTAAGTGTGCTTGTGTACCTACTCGTTGTTCACTTGATACTTTGGGTCTCAAGCGAGATTTCCACAGCATTAGGGCTCGGCATAAGCGTGTCAAACCCCTTTTCCGCTGCTGAGAGCCTGAGGCAAGCAGCAGGAGTGTTTTGGAACGCCAGCAGGGTCGCTGTGGATACAATAATGTTCGTGAGCGTGGAGAGAGCCGTGCTAGCAGCGGCACCGCTGACGACGCCTCTTAGTGGTGTGCTGGGCGGCGCCACCGGATGGTCGGTGACCGAGCTCGGCATAGTCTCAATTTTCTACATGCACCTCAGCTTTGCATCGGATGTAATCTCTAGAGTTTCTTGGCCGCTTCTCTCGCTCGGCGCAACTTTAACGGCTATTCCCAGCTTGAGAAAGGCCGGAGCTACGCTGCTGGCCGCATACCTCTCGTCAACGCTGTCGCTCGTATACTCCTCAAACGTAGTTGCCCAAGCGCTTAGGAGCATCCGCGTGCCAAGCAGCACCAGTGTCATGGACTGGATCAAGGTTGCGGAGATAGCCGGTAGTAACGCGGTTGCTCTAGGTAATGCAGCAACTCACACGGCAGTTGCCCTAGCTCTAGGAGCTGCAGCAGGCGTGGGCCTGGCAGCCCTCTTCGGCTCCATATACATCAGCCTGACAAGGGTTTAGCGATGCTGCTGCTGGGGTTATCGCTTGCAGCGCTCGCCGCTGAGCTCGCGGTTCTTTTCACGCTTCAGAGAAGCGGTGCTAGAGAGCTCCTCTCCAGGGAGGTTTCAGAGCTCGTGCTCTCCACGGGGCTCTTCCTCACGTTCCTAATCTTCGCTAGCTACTACGCGCCACCTGGTGCTATCGAAACCGCCCGGGAAAACCTGGCCGAGGCGGGAGATGCTTTGAACCTAATTCACAGGAAGCTCGTGGGTTTATCCCTGGGAACCACCGCCCTAGGCGTTATCCTGTCCTTCTACCTCGCGCGGGGGTCTTACAAGCTGCCTGAGATCCTGCAAACTTACGCGGTGAACTTGGACAGACTAGTGGGTCCTCTCTCATCCATCGCGTCGCTCGTGGGCCTGGCCGCCGCCCTTGCGAGGCACTTCCTACTGCTAGTCGAGCTTGGAGGCAAGCTGAGACCTTACCTCGAAGCCCTTTTACCAACACTTCTCATTCATAAGGTGCGGAGGTTCACAGCACCGCTCATAGCGCTGTTATTCACGGTTTCCGTAATCACCCCCTACGCGCTGTCCTTAAGGCTGCCGCACGTCGAAGCCCCTCTACATTTTATTGAGGCGCCTGAGAAGTGGGGCTTCGCGCACTTCAAGGTCTACGACCGCTCTGGGGGCGTGGTGAGCGCTCCTGTCCTCGTAGCCCTGAAGGATATCAGCGGAAGGCTCTACATAGCAAGAGTAAGCCACGAGTACACAGTCGCCCTCCCCGCTGGCAACTACACCGCGGCGTGGGCTGCAGCGTACTTCACCAGGTTCGATGTCCCAGGCTGCTGCCTCGACCCCAAGCCCTACGCCTACTGCAGCTGCCCCGTGTGGCCTGCACGGCTCCACTTAGATAACTACTCAGTGGTAAACGTCCAGGTAAGCCTGCCCGTCAACTTGATCTACTGCGAGGAGGGCGTGGGGGGGATTTTCACCGCCCAGAGGGGCGGAGCCCCCTTACCCTTCTCTAGCGTTAACTGCAGGGCTGCGGTGTACGTAGAGCCCCGAGAGGGGGAGCCCGCATTCATTGCCGTGAAGGGAGGGGGTTACGGAGTGATCTTTCCCAGCGGTCGTGTACCCGCCGGCAACGGTACCTGCTGGTACGTAAACGTAAGCAGGACTGGGGGGAAACCTCCAGGCGTAGAAATCGACCACGATCTTCTGGGGCGCGCGAGGAGGGGCTACATATTCTGGTGGAACTCTGTGAAGGATGCTGTAGCTGAGCACCTCAGGTCCCTCTTCGAGGTCCGCAACTCTAACACCCCCAACTATATGGAGTACGAGCTGATGGTCAGCTTCTACAAGGGGGCCTGCGCCGGGCAGCCTGTTCAGGTCCCCTTCGCGGAAGTGCTCATCCAGGGTGTTTGCTGCTGGAATGACAGCCACGCCGTGCCCCTAAACCCCTTCTGGGAGCAGACACACTTGATTGCTGACAGCTTACCCCTTTTGGCCGGAGACATCATCAGGCTTTTCTCGCTCCTCTACAACTCTGCCTTACTGGTTGTGTACTGGGCTTCAGGTGTGCTGCTCGCAGCTGGGCTATATATGGGGACGCTACCTTACACGGCAAAGGCCCTTGCGGAAAGGCTTACCCGAGGCGCGAGACTAATCCCGCTGCTGAGCCTCAAAGCAGGAGAGCAGCAGCTGTGGAAGCCGAGGCGTAGTCTACGCGACGAGATCGAGGACGCCTTGTGGGAGCGAAGCACCATTAAAAGGCTCGCGCGTATGCTCTACATCCTGGCATCCCACGCATTACGTGGCACGGTCTCGGCTTTAAGGTCTAAACCAGTACCGCTAGCCCTCAGAACCTTTGAGGTGGCTTCAGCCTCGGCAGCTAGGCGGTATCAGCGAGAAAAGGCTGCAGCACCGGATGGCTGGAGACGCCGGTATAGGCTAGCAAAGTTGGCAAGAGAGTCAAGCCGTGTTGCTAAGATACTCTACAACGTGTCCACGTGGCCCTCCGGGGAACACGCACTACGCACCGCAAGCATCGCCGCCGGCACCCTCGGAACCCTGGCGCGTCTCGCTCGCGTGATAATCCCGGAGATATACTACAGGGCTAGGGGCTACAAGGTCCTACTGCCCTACTCCCTCGGGTACAAGCAACTCGAGGAGAACTTCCTCGCACCACGCAGATCTGCGATGACTAACTACGAGAGGAGGGTCGCGCCCCTCGTGCACAAGTACCTCCAGGAGCTATCTGATGAAGTCGCTAAGAGAGCTCCCTGGGTTGCAGCCAGTGCCGAATGGAGGGAGTTTAAGGAGGCTCTCCAGAAAGCTAAGAGGCTGCACGAACTCGATGCTGCTGCAGAGCTCCTCCTCGGCATGGGAGAGGACGTGCGCAGGCTTGTAGCAAGAATAACCAAGGTCGCACCTTCACCCTGGATGGAGCGCGACTTCGCCCTCTACCTCCGCCTGCGTGCATTAGAGGAGTTCGAGAGGAAGGGGGAGACGTGGGCTACATTCTACAAGAACATGTTTCTACACGAGCTCCTCCTCCCGCTTGACTGGAGAGCGAGACTCCAGCACAAGCTCTGGAAGCTCAGGAGGTGGCACAAGTGGTATCTTGGAGAACCTATCTAGCTGCCCTCTCGCTGCTGGGCGCCCTTTTAACAGCTTCCCACAGCAGATTGTTAGCAGAGCTGCTCGCAGCTCTCCTTTTCGCCCTGCTAACGCCGGAAGTACTCCAGCTCGCCGTCCTAGCGCTTAACGGCGGATGGCCGCTGCCCGATATTCTCTGCCTGAAGCACGCCTGCCTAGAGACCACCGGCAGGGAGTACTGTGCCTTCTACGGAGTTAAGGTCACTGATTGCAGGCATGGCTGCTACGACCTCTCGGAGAAGGAGTTCTTCAGCCTCTCCACGACATTCTTCCACGTAGGCCTTGTAGGCGGTGATGCTGAGTACCTTCTAATTACCTGGAATCAGCACTACTACGTGGTTATCAGGGCATGCGGTAAAGACCCCTACGAGCTCAGGAGAACCCTCGAGAAGCACCTAAGGAGGGTTGAGGAGGCACTGTCGCTCACCGGCTGCTCGTGGGAGCGCATGAATGGGCAAAGCCTGAGGAGAGTTCTTAGGCCCTCGTGCCTAGTTCCAAGCGGAAGAAGCCCCCTTCGCCTCGCGGTTGCCGGTCTAGTGCTGCTGCCGCTAGCACTCCGCGCGCCCTTCCTTCTCCCCTTGGGCCTAGCGGGTCTCGCCGCGCTTCTCCTGTCGCAGGGTAGGGGAGGCTACACTGCCGCCAGCGGGCTTCACGTCTACACGCTAGTCTCCATCGACAGCTTCTACTCGCTAGCCTCGCTCTCCGACATTCTTTCCCGCGCAAAGATAGTCTACAGCTCGTGCGCCAAAGACTTGTACCTAGCATTGCGAGTGAGGCCCGCGGCACCCGAGGAGGAGCAGGCTATAGACACGGAGGCCTACAGGAGCTACGAGGTGGGCACAGCCCTCGAGAAGCTCTCCCTGATACACAGGAGCACCAAGTTCTTCGCAGCAGCCAGGAGGAGGTGGGAGAGGAGGGAGGCTCTCTACGTAGTCTCAGGGCTACTGGTAGCGACGCAGAGCCAGCAGAAGATCCTCGAGAGGATCGGCTTGAGGTTCATCAGGCTACCATCTGCGCTAGAGGTGATTTCGTGACGAAGCTCCTGGACCGCCTCGTCGTAAAGAAGACTTACGCCCTTAGCGGCGACCTCGCCGCCTTCGCATCGCCGCTCGCGGTGGTGCCACCTAGGGAGGAGACATCCGGGATGCTCCTGGGCACAGATGACCTGGGCCGTCCCGTCTTCCTGAACCCCTCCTCGCTGCCCAACATGCACGGCATAATAGTGGGCACGACGGGAAGCGGTAAAAGCACCCTCGCCCGCCATCTAATTCTAGAGGCCCGCGACCTGGGAGTATCTTCCTGGGTCATAGACCCTCACGGCGAGCGCAGCTACGCCAGACTCTACAGCAGGGTCCTGCTCCTGGGCGCCGACAGAATCAACGTGCTCGACACGCCCGGCTGGAAGAGCAGTGAGTTCTCCTCAGAGCTTGCGCGCTACATCGAGAGAGTATACGGCATCTCCGGGGCTAGGTTCGTACTGCGCGAAATCCTCCTCAAGTGCCTGAACAGGGGGTCTCTCTCACCCCTCGAGAACCTCTCAGAGGTCCCAGAGGTAAAGCGCATATACGACGACCTAGCTCAGATACACGAAGACAGCGCGCCTAGCGTGGAGGAGCTGGCTGCGAGCAGCATCTGCTTCACATTCCCCCAGATGAGCTCGCGGGAGTTCAGGTCGCTGGCCGCGCTCCTCCTCCTCATGCTCCTTCAAGGCTACAGGCGCACGCTGGGCGAATCTCACAGGTTCGAGCACATGGTCGTGCTCGAGGAGGCCCACTACCTAGCACCCTACCTACTCCACCTGTACCAGCAGACGAGAAAGTGGGGGTACTCCGTCATCGCGGTAACGCAGCTGCCGCGCGAGCTGGACCCCAGGCTCTACCAGCTGGCGGGCTTCGTGGTCGCGCTGAGTGGACCCGAGAGCTACGTTAACGACATCTCCCTCCTCTTCTCCCTGACCCGCGACGAGCGCGACCACATTCTCTACAAGCCGCGGGGGGCAGCACTCCTCGTGCGCCAAGGCGACCCGAGACCGAGGAAGCTGTTCCTCAAGCTCCGCCGAGAGGCGTTCCCCGAGGCGTGATAGCGCGCCCCACCGGTCACGCAGGCGCGCGCACTACTTCCTGTAGGCTAGGTAGTAGAGGAGGGGTATGCTGAGGAGCGCCAGGTCCCTACCTCTCCCTGTGAGCGTGTACACCGTGGATAGCGGCCTCTCGATGACGGTCCTCGCGACGAGCCCGGCCCGCTCAAGCTCCTTCAGCCTCGTCGAGACGATGGGCTTGCTAAGCCCAGTCAGCCTGACGATATCAGTGAAGGAAGCCTTTCCCAGCATCAGCAGCACGTAGAGGATGAGCAAGGCCCACCTCTTGCTCAGCAGGCGGAAGCTCGGCTCAAGGGCCTCAACCACTCCCTTGAGGTCCTCGGGCTTCATGCCGCCCTCTGAGAGCACCTTCTCAAGAGTCTCCGCTACACCTGCTATCACGTGGTCGACCTTCCTCTCCACCTCAGCTCTTAGCCTCTCGTGGAGCTCCAAGCCCGCCCCTAGTTCAGTTTTTATACCTGGTCTATAAATTGAACTCCGATAAGCATGAGGTACGACGCAGTAGTAGTGGGCGCGGGACCCGCCGGCCTCACCTTTGCGAGATTCCTCGCCTCTAAGGGCTTCAGGGTCGCGGTCCTAGAGAAGAACGAGACGCTCGCGGTGAAACCCTGTGGTGAGGGGATAAGCGCCCGCGTGCCCGTTACAGCCGAGCTGAGCAGATCCGACGTGCCGAGGTTCGTCAGCAGGGAGATACGCGGCGCCCTGGTCGTGGCGCCGAACGGAAAGGGTGTCACAATAACGGGTGAAGGCGGCGACATGGGCTACGTGATCAACAAGAGAATCTTCCTGCGCGTGTTGGGCGAGTACGCGGCATCCGCAGGCGCTGACATCTACGTGAGGGAGCCTGTGAGGGAGGCCTTGAGGAGCAACGGCGCGGTGAAGGTGACCGCGCGCACGGTGGAGGTCGAGGCAAGCCTCCTGGTGGGCGCCGACGGCTACATGTCCTTTGTCGCGAAGAAGTTCGGCCTGGAGAGCCCCGGGGAGAGGAAAGTCATACCAACTGTGCAGTACGTGATGGCGAATGTGTCCACGCCAGACCCAAGCCTGACCTACTTCTACCTCGGCAATGACGTCGCGCCTAAGGGCTACGTGTGGGTGTTCCCAAAGGACGGGACCATAGCGAACGTGGGAATAGGCGTCCAGGGAGCGGCCCCGAGAGCCTACCTCGACAAGTTCATCAAATCACACCCAGAAATGTTCGCGAAGGCTAAGATCCTCGAGTTTCAGGGAGCCGCTGTGACCATCAGCGGCCTCCTCAAGAGAATCACCGCGGACAACGTCATGCTGATCGGCGAGGCAGCCGGCCAGGTCATACCTCTCACTGGAGGGGGTATACACACCTCGGTGGCCGGTGGGAAGATAGCAGCCGAAGTGGCTGCCAAGGCCCTGGAGGAGGGGGACCTCTCCGAGAGAGCCCTGAGCGAGTACAGGAGAAGGTACGACGAGTACTGGGGCAGGAGGATCCGTGACAGCCTGAAAGCCCTTCACGCGATCGAGAAGCTCAGCGACGACGAGCTCAACCAGCTCGCCGAGATCCTCACAGGAGAGGATATCGTAAACCTGGCCAACGGCGAGAACGTGGCGAAGGTGGCTCTTAAGCTGCTCAAACACCCGGTATTCAGCATAAAGCTCGCTCGCGCGCTACTATCTGAGTAAAGTGCACGTTAAAGGAAAGGTATAAAAACCCTCAACTTTTTCTGCACATGGTTCCGGCCATAGCGCCCCTGCCACGCCCGCACTCGTCAGATCGCGGAAGCTAAGGGGGGCGCGCCGCGCCGAGTACTGGGGTCTGCGGCCCCGGGAAAGGCCGGTGCCGGAACAACCCTCCTCCGCTGATACCTCAGAATTCTCCTTAGCCTGGCGCGCAGCACGTCTTTTTAAGCGCGCATCACCCCTGGCTCCGCGAGCGCGGCATGGGTTTACGCGTGGCTGTAGTAGGCGTAGGCAGGTGGGGTGCGAACCACGTCCGCGTCCTCTCGAGGCTCCGCGGCGAGCTCGTGGAAGCTCTCCTCGTTGTCGACAGCAATCCCTCCCGCGCGTCGAGTATAGCCTCCCGTTACGCATGCGAGAGATGGTACACATCCGTCGAGGAGCTTCTCCAAAGAGAGAAGGATCTCGACGCAGCGGTGATCGCAGTGCCGACGGTGTACCACTTCCCTGTTAGCAGGGTCCTGGCAGGCAAGGTGCACCTTCTTGTGGAGAAGCCCCTCGCGGCGAGCGCCGAAGAGGGGTTGGAGCTGCTCAGAGCAGCTAAGGAGGGAGGGAAGCTGCTCGTGGTGGGCCACATCGAGAGGTTCAACCCTGTCGTCCACATCGTGAAGCAGCACTCCGCGAGCCTCGGTGGACCCCTGGCGGTGGAGGCTAAGAGGATAGGGCCTGGGCCGGCACGCGGGTACACGCTGAACCTAGGTGTTGCCCACGACCTGCTAGTGCACGATGTGGATGTAGCCAACTTCATCCTGGACGGGCTGCCGCACCGCGTTTACGCGCTAGCCCTGCGCGACGCCGAGTTCCCCTACGAGACAGAGGTGCAAGCGCTCTACGAGTACCCAGAAGGCGCGACAGCGTACCTGACGGCAAGCTGGAGGAGCTCCCCCGCGTACAAGCACAGGAGCATATCCGTGAGGACGCCCTCCGCTATCGTGCGGGGTGACTACATACTCAGGAGGGTGGTTGTTGACAATGGGGTAAGCAGGTACTCCCTAGGGTTCGTCGAAACGAGCCTCCAGACGGAGACGTCTTCCATCGAGATCTCCTACCTGCAGCCAGAGCCGCTCGAGCTCGAGCTGCGAAACTTCCTCGAGGCTGCGGCAAACCGGGCAAA
>JAJHRT010000133.1 GCA_020833575.1 Thermofilum sp.
TATGGCCTTCGCAGAGCCGGCCCCGATGTAATCGTAGAGGTAGTAGTACTCCTCCAGAAATGTCCTGTTGGACAAGTCCCTGTACTCCAGCTGGACCCCGAGGCTCGTTAAGATCTCCTTGACCTTCCTGCACGAGGGACAGCTCTCTGAGCCGTACATAACCACAGCTGTCACGTTGACTGCCTCACGCGCGGCTGAGCTCTCGTTGAGGAATTGCTGGGAGGGAGCAGCCTGCTCTACGAGTAGGTAGAAGTAGACGCTCGTGTCCCCTTGAACGCTCACGCTTCTCGTCAGGTTGCCACGCAACCCCCTTACCACTACGGTGTAAACTCCTGGAGTGACCGCTACTTCGAGCACACCAGCACCTCTGGCCACCACTGAGGAGTTACGCAGCAACAGTATCTCGGGGGGCGGTCCCCCAGTTTCCTCGGCTTGAACGAGTAGCGAGTACCTCAATTTTCTCAGGACTGCGTGAACCGTGGTGTTAGAGCGTAGGCCCACCTCGAGTGTTGCCTCCGAGTAGCCTGGCGCCACGATAGATAGCTTATAGAACCCTCTGGGCAGGAGGAGCTGCGCGGTCCCGGAGAAGGTCCCCGCGAAGCTGCCGTTAACGAAGACCGTGAAGCTGGCCGGCATGCTCCCGCTCTCATCACGCGCAATCACGTAGAGGCTGTACACCTCCTCTGTCCTCACGCTGATGTTCTCCGCTCTCACGACCTTTGCGTACGTCGCGAGGCTCCTGGTGCCCACTACAAGGAGCGTGGAGCTCCTCAGGTCGGCGGCCTGAACGGGGAACTCCGGGGTAACCGAGCTCATACTGCCCTCCGGCGTGCCCACGAGCGTAGTGTTCTTGCACCAGGCAACGAAGCTGCCGTCGTCGTACACCCTAAGCCCTACCTTGTCCCCCTTCTCGTAGGGCAGCGGGAGCCCCCGGGTAACCACCTTACCCGTGGATGGATCAAGCAGCGAGAACTCAACCTCGAGGTCCCGTATCCCCAGCGAGTACAGCAGCTTGTACCCAGGCTCTGAGGCCCGGGGATACCCGCTCAGCAGGGGGGCGGGCCTAGCTCCCTCGAGCTCCACCTTACCCCTAAGGCTAAGCGGGATGAGCGAGCCGTTCGCCATGTAGAGTGCGGGCTTCCCGCCGACGCTGACCAAGGCGAGAACCTCGTCGAGCGTGAGAGTGGATATGCTGCTCGGAGCCTCGACGAGGGCCACAGTTTTCTGGTTCCTCTCCAGGCAGATGTGGCAGAGCGTGTCTATGTAGAGGACGACCAGCCCCTCATCGGTGCCAAGCGCCTGTAGCCCCCTGTTAGCGAAGGAAATCAGAACTCGCGCACCCCCCTCCTTTCTCGTGTCGATGACCACAAGCTCCTTGCTCGTAAGCAGGTAGATGTACGAGCCTACGCGGTGCGCTGAAAGGATCTGCTCGTTAACCCCCCCTCTCACAACCTCGGAGTGGACGAGCTCTCCGCTTGCTAGCTTGTAAACGGAGATCTTCGTCGAGGGAACCTGCCCGAAGAGCCGCTCAGCCACCACCAGGAGGTCGCTCCCGGCGAAAGTGAAGTACGAGAAACTACTAGCCAGCTGAACCGACCACAGGGGCTTCAGCCAGCTGTCGTAGACGCTTAGAAGCACGTTGAACCCCTCACTGCTAATCACAACTACATAAGCTCCGTCGGGGCTGAGAGCTGCCTGCTGGACTACAGAGCTGAAGCTCAGCTTAGCGCGAGGCTCCCAGGAGCTCGGCGCCGCGTAAGCTAGGAGGGCAGCGGCCAGGAACGTTAACGCCAGGAGTACTACTGTTGCACGCATACTCCGCCGCGTCACACGCAAAGATGCTTATAACGGTGTCACCCGCCCCGCGTTCCCGGCGCACGACAATCTTAATCAACACTGCACCCTGCATTAGCAGAACTGCATGCACTTGACGAAGGAGGAGGAGCTAGCACTCGATGGCTACTACGGCGAGGCACTCTCCATCGCCATGAAGGTTGTCGTCAAAGCGGCTGAGGTTAGCGGCGCGGAGCGCCTTGTACCTGTAAAGCATGCGCACATCTCCGGAATATCCTACAAGAACATCGGCGAGGAGGGCCTCGAGTTCCTAGAGGACCTAGCCTCGAAGGGTGCTAGGTTCGCGGTGCCGACGACGGTCAACCCCGGGGCTTTCGACCTCAGGAAGAAGACGGAGATGAACGCCGACGAGGGCGCGGTTAGAGGGCAGCTCAGGATCCTCGAGGCCCTGAGGAGGATGGGGGCTAAGCTCACTCTCTCGTGTACTCCCTACATCTACGAGAGGATCTCCTTCAGGGACCACTTAGCCTGGTCCGAGAGCAACGCAGTCCTCTACGCTAACAGCGTCGTGGGGGCAATGACGAACAGGGACGGTGGACCCCTAGCTCTCTTCGAAGCTATATCCGGGAGAGCCCCTCTCTCTGGTCTGCACCTTGAGGAGAACAGGGTGCCCTCCATGCTCGTGGATTTCTCAGGTGTCAAAAAAGCATTGCTCGAGAGCGGGCTGGTAGGCGCTGCAGGCCTAGTAACCGGGCGTATTGCCGGGTCCAGGGTACCCCTCGTGCGCGGCCTCAGCTTCAGGAACGAGGACGAGGTGAAGCTGTACTTGGCAGCGGTGGGCGCGACGGGTGGCACCGGCCTCGTGCTCATCGAGGGCTTATCACCCGACCTCAAGTACCTGCGCTTCTCAGAGGGCGAGCTGGAGAGGCTTGCCGTAGACTGGGGCATGGTCGCGGCAGAGCTAGAGAGGTACTCGGGAGCTGGGGACGGCGTGGCCGTTATCGGCTGCCCTCATCTGTCGCGAGGGGAGCTTGCGGAGATCCTCGACTGGGTGAGGAGGCACGGCGGGGCCAAGAGGCGCTTGATCCTCTTCACAAGCCGCGCGGCGGCAGAAGGGCTAGAGCTGGGCGAGCCCAACGTGGAGGTTTACGC
>JAJHRT010000134.1 GCA_020833575.1 Thermofilum sp.
CTCGTCGCCGAGCACGCGCTGTCGAGGCCCAAGCAGGCCGCGGGCCTCCTCGGGTTCCTGGGGATAGAGGAGGAGAAGGGGGCGCTGACGGTCTCCCAGGTGTACAACACGCTGCTGAGGATAGCCATGGCGACTGGCGAGGGGGCGCAGGAGTCGAAGATCAACGCGCTCGCCAGCCTGCTGTCGGCGGCCAAGCCGAAGGAGGCTCGCTACATAGTCCGGACGGTCACCGGTAAGCTGAGGCTGGGGGTTGCCGACATGACCATACTAGACGCCCTGGCGCTCGCCTTCACGGGCTCCAGGGCCGCTCGAGACGTCATCGAGCGGGCCTACACGAAGCACCCCGACCTGGGCTACATCGCCAAGCTCCTCGCGGAGGGGGGCCTGGAGGCCGTGAGGAACGTGAGGATCGCCGTGGGCATCCCCGTGCTGCCGATGCTCGCGGAGAGGCTGGCCGACCCTGCGGAGATCCTGGCCAAGCTGGGCGGCTCCTGCCTGGCTGAGTACAAGTACGACGGGGAGAGGGTGCAGGCCCACAAGAAGGGCGACAAGGTGCTGCTGTTCAGCCGCAGGCTCGAGAACATCACGCACCACTACCCCGACGTCCAGGAGTACATCAGGGAGCTGAGGTGCAGCGAGTGCGTGGTGGAGGGGGAGATCGTGGCCTACAACCCGGAGACCGGGGAGATGCTCCCCTTCCAGGAGCTCATGCACAGGAGGAGGAAGTACGACGTCGAGAAGGCGATGAAGGAGTACCCGGTCAGGGTGTACCTCTTCGACATAATCTACCACGAGGGGGAGGAGCTGATCGACAGGCCCCTGCCCGAGCGCAGGAAGCTCCTCGAGAGCCTAGTGCCCCAGGGCCACGAGAACCTCCTCCTCTCGAAGTCCAGGGTCGTGAGCGACCCCAGGGAGCTGCTCCTGTTCTTCGAGGAGGCGATCAGCGAGGGCTGCGAGGGGGTGATGTGCAAGTCGATCACCCAGCAGAGCGTGTACCAGATGGGCGCCAGGGGCTGGCTGTGGATCAAGTTCAAGAGGGACTACCGCATGGAGATGACCGACACCGTGGACCTGGTGGTCGTCGGGGCGTTCTACGGGCGCGGCAAGAGGGCGGGAACCTACGGCGCCCTGCTCATGGCCGCCTACGACCCCGAGAACGACCTCTTCAAGACCGTGTGCAAGGTGGGCAGCGGCTTCACAGACGAGGACCTCGCCAAGCTCCCGAGCCTGCTGGAGCCCTACAAGATACCGCACAGGCACCCGAGGGTCTACTCGAAGATGGAGGCTGACGTGTGGTTCGTCCCCGCCGTGGTCCTGGAGATAATAGGCGCTGAGATAACGCTGAGCCCGCTGCACACCTGCGCCCTCGGCAAGATCCAGGAGGGCGCAGGCCTCGCGATCAGGTTCCCGAGGTTCACGGGCAGGTACAGGTTCGACAAGAAGCCCGAGCAGGCTACAACGGAGGCGGAGCTCATCGAGATGTACAAGGCTCAGAGGAAGACCGCGCTAGCCCCCTCGCCCAAGGGGGCCTAGGCCTGCCGCCCTCCCCCGGATCCCACCATCTTCTCCAGCGTCCAGCGCAGAGTGCTCTTCACCTCGTCCACCACGCTCTTGTCCCCGTAGTTCGTGATCACAATCCTCTTCAGGACCCCGCCCTCCTCCTCGATCTGGTAGTCGAACCCCTCCCCGGGGCTCTTCTCGCCGCGCGCTATCAGGTCCTCGTCCTTCTTCCTGAAGCCCTCCAGGACCTTCCTCACGAAGAAGCTCTCGAAGGGCGGCGTGGAGGCCGAGAACTCCCTGAGGAAGACTATCTCGATCCTGCTCGGGTAGACCACGACCCTTGCGAGCTTCTCGCCCGTCTGCCTCGAAGTTATCACAGCCTCGCTCAGGGGCGCCTCCTGCCTGGGCTGCGGCGCCTCAGCCCTCCTCTGGGGCTGGGTTGGCGGCGGCTGAGGCCGTGCGGCGAGCTCTGACGCGCGGACGAAGCTCGCGGAGGAGAGAGCAGCGTCGACCAGCCTGGAGATCTCCTCCAGGGCTTCCAGCTCCCTCCTCAGCTCCTCGATCCTCCTCTCCAGGAACTGCTTCAGCTCTGCGAGCCTCTTTGCCTCCTCGCCCACGACCGCTCGGTAACCTCCCCGCTTAGGCCGCCTAAAAACACTTTTCCGAAAATACCGCTCACTCTGGAGGGTGGCGGGCGTGCGGCTGGCATTCGCCGTGGCGGGAAACCTGAACCTGGACCAGTACCTGCTGGTGGAGAGGATTCCGGGGCCTGACGAGGCTGTGGAGGTTCTCGAAGCCTTCTCGCAGCCGGGAGGAGCCGCCACGAACGTCGCAGTGGCGCTGGCGAGGCTCGGCGCGAGGGTCAGGCTCCTGGGCTTCATCGGGTCGGACGAGGCCGGCTCCTTCCTCATCCAGCGGTTGTCCGCCCTCTCCCTGGACCTGCGCTACGTCAGGCGCGTCGAGAAGCCTACCGGGAGGGTGTACGTCGTGCTGGACCGCTCAGGGAGGCGCGCGATGCTCGCGCTCAGGGGGGCGAATGCCGAGCTGAAGCCTGGGTCCATGGGGCCGGAGGCGCTGGCGGGGGTTGAGCACCTCCACCTCAGCAGCACTAAGCCCGCGCTCACCGAGTGGCTTCTCGCGGAAGCCAAGAAAGCCGGCCTCACTACCAGTTACGACCCCGGCTCGGCGGTGGCATCAGAGGGCTTCGAGAGGCTCAGGGCAGCCCTGAGCCACGTCGACGTGCTTCTCGTCAACGAGCGGGAGGCTTGCATGCTCGGGCTGGAGAACCTCAGGCAGGGGTTCAAGGGGCTCCTGGTCGTCAAGAGGGGCCCGCTGGGCTCGGAAGCCCCCTTCGAGGGCGTTTCGGCCCCCGCGTTCGAGGTCAGCGCAGTGGACACGACGGGCGCTGGCGACGCCTTCAACGCGGCCTTCCTGGTCTG
>JAJHRT010000135.1 GCA_020833575.1 Thermofilum sp.
GTGCTCGAGGTTCTCGCCGAGTATGGCAGCAGAGTGGACAGCTTGATGGAGCAGTACCTGCTGAGGCACGCGGACCCCGAGTTCGCGGAGGCTGTGCTCTACCCTGTCAGGGCTGGGGGGAAGAGGGTTCGCCCAGCCCTAGCCATCCTCTCGTGCCTGGCGAGCGGGGGTAGGGAGGAGCAGGCCTACCCGGCTGCTATTGCCGTAGAGCTCGTGCACAACTATTCGCTGATACTCGACGACATCATAGACCACAGCGAGCTGCGCCGGGGTAAGCCGACGCTCTGGAAGAAGTACGGCTTGAGCACCGCGATACTGGTTGCGGTGCACTACCGGGAGACGGTGTCCGAGGTCCTAAACGACTCGCCCAACCCCAGGCTCTTCCACGAGGTCATAGCTAGGGCCGTGAAGCTGCTGGTGGACGGCGAGCGGCTGGACATTCTCTTCGAGCAGGCGGGGCGGGAGGACGAGCCGTACGTCGTCCAGCACAGGCGCAGGGCGGTGAGCCTGGATGAGTACATTAGGATGGTCGAGCGGAAGACCGCCGCGCTCATCCAGGCTGCCTGCGAGCTCGGAGCTCTCTCGGCAGGCGCCCCGCAGCCCTACGTGCAGGCTCTGAGCGAGTACGGCTACAACCTGGGCGTGGCCTTCCAGGTGGGTGACGACATCATTGATATCTTCGGCGAGGAGGAGAAGACCGGGAAGAAGGTTGGCGGGGACATCTACGAGCACAAGCTCGGCAACGTGGTGCTGCTCCTGGCGTTGGAGGAGCTGGGCGCCCCGCTGGCCGAGGTGCTCGCCAAGAGCGTAGTGACCCCCGAGGACGTCGCGCGCGCTATAGACCTTATCAGGCGCACGTCCGCCAGGCAGAGGGCCGAGGAGCTGAGGAACAGGTACGTAGAGAGAGCTCTGGCAGCGCTGGAGAGGCTCCCGGGGAGCCCGTACAGGGACTTTCTCAGGGACCTAGCAATATTCATCAGGGAGCGCGAGTTCTAGCGCCCATGCTGCTGGTAGTCAAGCTGGGCGGGTCGGCGGTCACGGACAAGGCTAGGCCGTTCCTCTTCAAAGAGCAGAGGGCAGAGCTCTTCGCGAGGGAGCTAGCACGGGTGCTGGAGGCTGGCAGTAAGGCTGTAGTTGTGCACGGGGGAGGCTCCTTCGGGCACCCCGTCGCGTCGAAGTACAGGCTGCACGAGGGCGGGCTGACACGGGAGAAGCTTCTGGGGTTTGCCGAGACCAGGTACTGGATGAACGAGCTCAACCAGAGGATAGTGAGCGTTCTGCTCAGGCACGGGATCCCCGCGGTGGCTGTTCAGACATCGGCCATAGCTCTGATGGAGGGCGGCTCCCTGCGTGAGTTGAGCACGGCCCCCGTGGAGAGGCTCCTCGGCATGGGCTTGGTCCCCGTTCTGTACGGCGACGTCGTGCCCGACCTTAGCCGCGGAGTGGCTATACTTTCCGGGGATATGATTGCCGTGCACCTCGCTTGCGCCCTGAGGGCCTCCGCGCTGGTATTCCTCGTAGGCTCGGGTGGCGTATACAGCAAGCCGCCTGGCACGCCTGGAGCCTACCTTGTGAGGGAGCTCGGGGAGGAGGACATGGTCGATGTGGGTGAGTCGAGGGGGGTTGACGTCACCGGCGGGCTGCGGCAGAAGCTCGAGTGCGCGTTCAAGGCGGCTAGGTGTGGTGCCAGGGTTGCTATCGGGGGGGTGGAGCACCTTTGGGAGATGGCTCTCGGTGTCGACGCGCCGTACACGAGGATACGCGCGAGCAGAGAGTAGCAGAAAAGCATTCATTCCCGCCCTAATTCGTGTCGACTGTGCGTGTGCACGTTAAAGTCCTGGAGCTGAGGACTAGCGAGAGGTTCCAAGTGGTCGACATAACCAGGGAGGTTGAGCGGGTTGTGGAGGAGAGCGGCGTGAAGAACGGCGTCTGTGTGATTCACGCCCCTCACGCCACTGCCGCCATTGTTCTCAACGAGCACGAGCAGGGCCTCATAAGGGATATACTGGGCAAGCTCCGCGAGCTCTTCCCGCCGGATGCGGAGTGGCTTCACAACAGGATCGACGACAATGCTCACGCGCACGTCGCATCCGCGTTCATAGGCTCCACAAGGGTCCTCCCCGTGGTGAACTACAGGCTTGTGAGGGGGACCTGGCAGAACGTGTTCTTCGTGGAGATGGACGGCCCCAGGTCGAGGAGGGAGGTTGTCGTGGAGGTGCTGGGAGAGTAGCGCGCTACTGCCGCGTCAACGTCACTTTCACGTCTACGGCGAGGCCTCCCCTCCCCGCCTCGTACACGAAGAAGGGATTGATGTCTATGTCCTCGATCTCGGGTATGTCCAGCGCTAGCTTGGAGAGCCTAAGCAGAGTCTGCACAACGGTGTCTATGTCCGCCGGGGGCTCCCCTCTGTAGCCTTTAAGCACCTTGTACACCTTGGTCTCCTCGAGCATCTCGTAAGCGTCCTCGAGGCTAAGCGGCGCCACCCTGAAGCTCACATCCCTTATGAGCTCGACGAGGATGCCTCCTGAGCCCACCATGACGAGGGGGCCGAAGATGGGGTCCCTGTGCACTCCTAGGGCGACTTCTCTGCCCTTCTCCGCCATCTTCCTGACTATCACTCCGTCCACCCTGGCGTTAGGCATCCTGGCTGCGACGTTTGAGAGCACCCTGTGGTAGGCCTCCACGAGCGCGCTGTCGCTGTCGATGTTCATCATGATCGCTCCTATGTCACTTTTGTGCAGGACGTCCGGGGACTCCACCTCGACGACTACTGGGTAGCCTATCTCCCTGGCCACGCGGAGCGCTTCCTCGGCGCTTTTGACCAGCACCTTCTGGAGCGTGGGTATGCCGTAAAGTGACACGAGGCGGGCTGCCTCGGAGGCTGTCAGGGCGCTCCTACCCTCAGAGAGAGCTCTGAGCACTATCTCCCGTGC
>JAJHRT010000137.1 GCA_020833575.1 Thermofilum sp.
GTCAGCATCCAGCTTCCTCGCTGTGCGCAGGAGCGCGCCTACAGCCAGGCTGTACCTATCACTCCTCCCCGCCCCCTGCTCGCTTAGCGCTTCCAGCAGCAGCGCGAGCCCGCCGGAGACGTGCGGAGCAGCCATGCTTGTGCCTGATAGGCCCGCGTGGAGGTCGTCGACCTTGCAGTCGCAGTCGATGTACGCTGGGAAGGTTGAGATAACCTTCTCCCTCAAGTCGGCAGCCGGGCTTAACCCTCCAGGCGCTGTTACACTGGGTTTCAGCTCTCCGATGAGCCTCTCAATCCTCTCAGACCCCCTGGAGCTGTAGTCAGCGATTCTCATCCTCTTATCGGACGCTGCGACAGCGATAACCCCCGGGGATATGGCTGGGTAGTCCAGAGTCTCGTACCCCCTTCTACCCGCATTGCCAGCGGCTGCGACGAATATCACTCCCCGCCGCATCTGATCGAGCATCCAGCTCGAGAACTTCAGGGCGGCCTCGACGGGGGGGCCCACGGGAACACCGCTGAAGCCAAAGCTCATGTTGACTATATCCGCGCCGCACGTACCTATAGCCCACATAATACCGGCCATCATATCGTCGAAGAAGCCAGACCCCTCCCTGTCCAGCACCTTGGCGTTGACTACGAATGCTCCCGGCGCAACGCCTCTGTACTCTTCGCCGTTGCTCGCAATGATACCTGCTACGTGAGTCCCGTGCCCGTTAAGGTCTTCTGCCCCCTCCCCCTCTACAAAGGACCTGGACGCGATCACCCTCCCCCTTAGCTCTGGGTGGTCGCCCCACACTCCAGTATCCACGACAGCCACTCTCACCCCCTTGCCCGTGTACCCCTCGCTCCAAACACGGTCCCCGCCGATAAGCGGGACTGTGTCCCTCAGCAGCGCCCTCACCCTTGGAACAGGCTCTGCGAAGGTTACAAGCCGGGCTAGGGCCTCTTTGAGCAGGTCCAGGAACTCCTTGGGCTTAACCCAGGCGGAGAGCAGCCCGAGCTCCGGGAAGACTCTCAGAGGAGTTATCCCCGCTTTCTCGATCTCAGGCGTCTTGAAGCCCAGAGCCTCGAGAAGATCGGTGCCCCCCCTCCCGGTTGGAGCAGCAGCCCTGGGAAACTCCTTCAAGTGGATGAACGTTCTAACTCTTGGCTCTGCTAGAAGCGAGAGGAAGTGCGGGTGAACCCTATCATACTCGCCCATGAAGTTTTCAAGAGTTTTCCCAGGGATTTACTATATATTCTTGCCCCCATGAGAGCTAGAGGAGAGGAACACTTATTAATGGTGGACATCGTAAAGAGTGCGTAATGAGCGCCTCGACGCTGTCGGCTGCGTTCGCAATCGGCTTTCTAGCGGGTAGGAAGGCGAAGGCTGAGAAGGAGCCCGTTAGGCCGAGGATAATCTACTTCCCCCTCACTAACCTGGAGCAGCAGCGAGGACCACCCTTGGAGCTCTACCAGGAGCTGGCAAAGTACAACCTGCCCCCCGACGTTGTAGCGAGGATCGTGGAGAGGAGCGAGGAGGTCTACCGGAAGCTCCGTGAGGTCGAGGAGGCTGAGGAGATGATCCTGAAGGCGACGAGAGCTATCAACGAGAATAAGATCTCTCCCACGACCTACCACATGCTCATCAACCGCTACCTCCAAAGGTACATCGAGAAGAAGAGGGAGCTCGAAGAGGCCCAGGAGGGTCTGAGGGCTTTGCTCAGAAGCGTTGGAACCCTGAGCGCGGTCCAGAGACCTCTGGGCTAGCGCGCTCGCAGGAGCTCCTCGATCTTCTTCCTGTAGAACTCCTCCGGGATCTTCCCGTCCAGGAGCTCTCTATCCAGCCTAACCACGTCATCTGTGAGAGGTAGTGGTGCTGGGCGAGAGGCTAGCTCGGAAGCCAAGTCCACCAGGAGGCCCTCACCGCTGTTGTAGTACATCTCTCCTGTCTTCAGGTCTACCAGGAGGTAGAGCGTCTTCCCGGAGACACTCCTAGCGGTCTCGATAGATGCAGGGCTCCAGCCAGTCGGGGATGCCAGGACTATGACGGCTCTCTCCTTCGTCTTCAAGTCCTTGAGCCCGAGCTCCTCCAGAGCCTCGTCAATAGTCAGAGCTTTCGAGTCGCGCCCCTCCTGGTAGAGCTTCTTGAGCCTCACGCAGCCTCCGACGTACACCTTCAGCAGGCTTTTGCCCAGCAGCCCGGGCTCTCTGTAGTCGTACTCCAGGCAGAAGTTGCCGGGCAGCCCCTCCACCTTCTTGAAGTCCACGCGGAGCTCCTTAGCGAGCTCTCTGAGGGAGTCCTCCGGGGAGAGGATCTGCCTCCACTCAAGCCGGGAGTCTGGGGCGAAGGGCGGCCTCCAGCTCTCAAGCTTGCTCTGAACCCTCACCCTGAAGTCTCCGAGGAGGTTCTTCGCCCCTCCGGCTGTGACTGCGCGGACAACCTCCTCCAGCGAGGCCTTCCTGATCAGGATGTAGTCGCCCATGTCCTCCTCCACTACGCTCGTCCTATCCGAGAATATCACGGTCACATCCTCCTTGGTCGCATACGGTACTCCCTCCACGTAGACAGGCTTCGGGTACTCCACCTTCTCCTTGAAGAAACTACCCACTACGTAGCCTGCAAGCCCAGCGAGGAAGTGCTTAGACACCTCGCTCAGAATGTCTTCGAGAGTCGCGGGGACCTCCCGCTCCTCCCTCAGCTCCCTCCTCTCCCGCTCCTCCCTTCTCTCCTCCTCCTTAGCCTTCTCTACCCTCCTCTCGACCTCTATCTCAACAGGCTTGAAGGGTAGCTCGTGCTCTCTACCGCGCAGCAGGTCGCGGTAGACCAGGGCGGGAGCCTGGAAGCGCTCAACAACCTCCTCCAGCTTGCCCGTAAACTCCCTTACAGCCTCTTCCCCGGGTCTGAGCGTCAGCAC
>JAJHRT010000139.1 GCA_020833575.1 Thermofilum sp.
TTTTTGAGCCTCTCCCAGCCTGTGCTCACTCACCACCCTCCTTGAAGAACACCAGGTACAGCATGTAGCCTGCCGCGGCCAGGAGCACTGCGACGCCCACGACCGTGGCCAGGTACAGCGCTGGGTCCTGCGCCAGCGGGCTCAGGTTCTCGAGGTTCAGGGCCCGGGTGAGCAGCGTCCTGTAGGGCTCGGGGAGCTTGTCCGCGATCAGCGGGGCGTTGGCCACGAAGTAGGGGTACTGGCTGAACGCGTTGAGGTACTCTCCCGTGAGGACCGTCAGCCCCGCCGCGGCTGCTGCAGCTATCGAGGCCTTGAACCCCTGAGGCGTGTACATGGTCTCGCCTCCGCGGGGCACTAGCAGGTAGAGCAGCAGGGCCGCCTGGAGGATCACCAGCGCCATCTTCACGAGGAAGAGCCAGGAGTAGTTGGAGAGGGTGGGCGCGCTGAGCGCAGCCCCCAGCCCGGCGAAGATGTTGTTGAACTTCACCGGGACGTTCACCAGGGCTAGAGTGTACCAGGGACCGAGGAAGAGCATCGCCAGCAGCCCCATCAAGCCGATCCTGAGGCTGTCGGCGTAGAGACCCCTCTCGACGCCGCTGAGCTCGCGCCTCAGGCCCTGGTAGGCGTAGACCCCCGCGATGAACAGGAAGCCGAAGGTGAGCGCCCCCACGACGCTCTTCAGGTATAGCGGCAGGAAGGTCGGGTTGAGCAGCGCCTGAACCACGTCCAGGCTGGGCTTCTCGCCCAGCACCAGCCCCTGCGGGGTGTTGAGGAAGGCGAAGACCGCTCTGAAGCCAAGGGGTATGGTGTAGGCTGTGATCGTGAGGAGCCAGCCCACAAGGCTGTGGAAGCCCTCGGAGAACCTGCCCCAGCCGTACCAGTAGGCAACGATCGCGAAGAAGTGGAAGAGGATCGAGACCACCGCTATGCCGAAGGGCACCATGGTGATGTTGCCAGCTATGCCAACGAACTCCGGGTAGAAGCTCAGCAGGAAGACTGTGAAGGCCGTCCCCATGACGCCCGCGAGGGCGTAGGTCACCGCGTAGATCCTGAAGAGCCCCCTCGCCGCGCCCTCCAGCGCCCTGTCCCCGGCCCTCACCGCCCTCCTCTTGAGGAACGGGATTATCGTCGCCAGGGCCATGCCGATGTTGACAGCGACTATGTGCACTCCGAACACAAGCGCCAGGAAGAACACCGGCGCGCTCATCCCCCCTCACCCCTCAGGCTGGGCACGAGGAGCAGCCTCCAGACCGCGTACACGAGCCCGGCGACCACGGCGATGAAGAGCAACCCTGCTACGGCGTACACGACCGGGTCCGCCGGGTTCGCCGTCTTGGCCACGTCGACCGTCATCACGCCGTATATCGTCCAGGGCTTCCTGCCTATCTCCCTGACAGCCCAGCCGAGGAAGGAGACTACCTGCGCGACAACGGGTGAGGCTGCTAGACCCCAGAGCCAGGCGCTGCCGAGCTCCTTCCCCAGCCGGAGCAGCAGTACGACGCCGAGGGAGAACAGCGCCAGGAGTATCGCGAGCCCGGTCTTAGCGTAGTAGAGGTAGTGCAGGATGAGCGGCGGCCTGCAGTCCGGGATGCTGGGAACGCCCATGAGGCTGCAGTAGTCCCGCGGGATCTGGTCGTAGTCTGGCAGCTTGGCGTCCGGGCTACCGTAGATGATCGTCTTCATTAGGCCCTCTATCCCCAGAGCCCTGGGAATGCTGAGTATCTGGCTGCTAGTCCCCTCCATCGCCGCCAGCTTCTCGGGGTTGTAGCGCGCTATCTCCACGCCGAGCACGTGCCCGAACACCGCGCCCTGCAGGATGATCGACACCAGGGCAAAGTAGGCTCCGAACTTGAGCCCGTCCATGTAGTAGGCGGTCCTCCTCCTCGAGAGGAGGATCAGGAGCGCGAATGCGCCAGCGATTGTGAAGCCGGTGACGGTCAGCGCCGAGCCCACCGCGTGGAGGAAGCTTCCAAGGTAGACTGGGGACTGGAAGGTCACGGTAGTGTAGCCAACGGTCCTGACGGTTTCGACGAGTATCCTGTCCACCACGTCCTTGACCAGCAGGTTTTTGACGGCTGGGAGCGCCTCGGGCTTGACCACCAGCGCGAGCGCGCTCTCCCCGACCGTCTTCGCGCTCCAAGCCTCGTAGGCGAGCCTAGCCACTATGCTGGAGGGCATGTACACCGCGACCCCGCCGCCCACCTGGCCGACGACCTCCATCCCGAGGGACTGCAGCTTAGCCACGTCCAGCGCGCCCACGAGGTCGCCTGGGACGACCAGGAGGACCTTCGGGTAGCCCTGGCTGTACATCCACCCCGCCTGCTGGCTGAAGGCCGGGGCGATGCCGGTGGGGGCGACCATGTAGCTATTCACGCTCATGATCATAGCGGCGCTGAACCATGCCCCGAACAGCGCCAGGAAGGCTACCACGACCTTCCCCGTCAGCGAGAGCTTGTTCCAGCCGAAGACCAGCAGGTAGATGAAGACGATCTCGGTGAGGAAGGCGAAGATCTCGAGGTAGAGGGGGAAGTATATGTAGCGGCCAGCGGCCTCGAGCACGTTCGGCCAGACGACGACCAGTCCGAACTCGACCAGCGTGCCGGCGGCAGCGCCCACCGCGAACACTAAGCCCAGAGCCTTGACAGCAGTCCTAGCAAGCCTCAGCCAGTTCTCGTTCCCGCTCCTCCTGTACAGGAGGAGTAGGAGGAGGACGGCTAGCGGGAGCCCTAGGACGTACTGCAGTATCAGCCAGTGCACCTCTATCCCGATTATGGACAAGATTCTCTCAGGCGCGGCAGGGTAGCTGAGGTACTGCTCTATAAGGTTCATACGCCTCGGCGGGAACAGCACCGTGCTTTG
>JAJHRT010000140.1 GCA_020833575.1 Thermofilum sp.
CGCAAGACCGTGACGCTGCCCTGCAGGGTTAAGCCCGAGACCGCGAAGGCCACCTACAAGAACGGCGTCCTGACGATAACCATCGAGAAGGCGGAGAAGGAGAAGAAGGCCAAAGGCCTGCGGGTAAGGGTCGAGTAAGCTCGAATTTTCCCCGCGTTTTCCCAGCTTTTTCTCTCCGCTCGTGTCTGCCTGATCCTCTTCCAGCTTCCTCTGCTCTAGCGCTCCGCGAGGGCGGGCTCTACGGGGAGCAGGGGCTCCACGATGCTCTTCATGAGCATCTCAGAGCCCGGCCTGCTCACCTGGACGACCGTCGTGGACGCTATGAACTCCTCCGCCGCCTGCAGCTTCGCGGAGTGCTCGCTGTAGACCGTGAAGAGGGGGTCTCCCTCCCTGACGGGGTCGCCGAGCTTCACGTGGAGCTCCACGCCCGCGCCCTTGTCCTTGGGTGCCCCCGCCAGCCTCGCAACCGTGGCCACCGCGGCGTTGTTGATCCAGGCCACCGCGCCGTCGCGCTCCGCCCTCACCGTGAGCCTCTTATCCCCCACCGGGATGTCCTCGGGCCTGACGCCGGGGTCTCCTCCCTGCTCCGCGATGATCTCGCGCATCTTGGCCAGCGCCTTGCCGCTCCTCAGAGCCTCCAGCGCAACAGCCTTGCCGCCGCTGACGCCGAGCAGCTCGAGGAGGAGCCCGACGAGGCTGGCAGCCTTGTCGACGAGGTCCTGGGGCCCCGAGCCCTGCAGGGCGCGCAGGGCCTCGCGAGCCTCCAGCGCGGGGCCGGCGGCGTAGCCGACGGGCTGGTCCCCGAAGGTCGCGGCGCACGCGATGCGCATCCCCAGCCTCCTGCCCACCTCGATGAACATCCTGGCCAGCTGCTCCGCCTCCCTAACCGTGCCCACCTTGGCCCCCCTCCCCACGGGTATGTCGAGGACTACGTGCGTGGCCCCCACAGCCGCCTTCTTGGCCATGATGGAGGGTACAAGGAACGGGTCGATCGAAAGGGGGTGCTCCACGCGGATTATCTTGTCGTCCGCTGGCGCGAGGCGCAGCGCCCCGCCCCACGCGATGCAGCCACCAGTCTTCAGCACCACCCTCCTGATCTCCTCGAGGGAGAGGTTCACCGGCATCAGCACCTCAGCCCTGTCCGCGGTCCCCGCGGGGCTGGTGATCGCGCGGGAGCTCGTCTTGGGTATGTAGTAGCCGAGCGCAGCGAGCATGGGGACTGCGAGCAGCGTGGTCTTGTCGCCGGGCACACCGCCTATGGAGTGCTTGTCCACGACGGGCCTCACGCCCAGCTCCAGCCTCTCACCAGTCTCCACCATGGCCTTCGAGAAGTGGTATGCCTCCTCGACGCTCAGCCCCCTCCTCGCCGCGGCGACCACCAGCGCCGCCAGCTCCACGTCGCTCAGCCGGTCCCTGACCACGTCCTCGACGATAGCGCGGACCTCGTCGGGCCCGAGCCAGGAGCCGAGCACGAACTCGCGTATGTAGCGCGAGGACCTGGGCGGCGGGGCGGGCGAGACCTCCACCACCTCCCCCTCCTCGACGCCCAGCGCCGAGACCACCTCCTCGTTGACCAGCACCGTGCCTGGGGGCAGGTGGCGAGCCACGTTGACGAGCGCCACCACCTCCCTCCCACCCCGCCTGACGAGCAGCCGGTCGTGAGCCCTCACGCCTAGCGCCGCTGCAGCATCGTCGTCCACGACCACGAGCGGTGCGCCGCTGCTGAACCCGAGGTACCCGACCCTGAGCAGCGAGGTCACAGATAAGCAACCGTGCAGAGCGGCTATTAAAAAGCTACCCCGCGCGGGCGTGCTACTCGGTCACGACCACCACGTCCAGCCTCTCGAAGTGCCTGTCGAAGGTGTACACCTCCCTGACCCCCCTCCTCACCATCACCAGGTACGCCAGCGCGTCGTTCACACTCACACCCCTCTCTTCAGCTAGCACAGCGCTCTCCAGGTAATCCCCAGCGCTGACGGGCTCCACGACCACGTTCTCCTTCGCCAGGAGGTCTTGGATGAAGCGCGCGGCAAAAGCAGCCCCGGCGACATCCTCTAGGACGTTCGCAACCTCGCTCAGGTGGACAACCGTTGTGAGAACCCGCTCCCCCTCGTCCACCCTGGACAGTATCCCCTTGGCCCGCTCCTTCAAGATCCTCTCCTTCTCCGTGAGGGGCCTTCTCGGCTTGAGAACCGCGTACACGAAAACGTTAGCGTCTATGAACCTCACGCAGCTCCCTCCTGAGCTCATGGTAGTCCTCGAAGTGCTCCACGTCCACCTCCACAGCGTCGAAGTACTTGCTGAGCTCGGCGTCCACCGGGTAGATCTCGAGCCTGTCCTCCCTCTCCACCACCAGCACTGCGCCCCGCTTCAACCTCCTCCGGAAGCTGAGTGGCAGCACTATCCTACCCTGGTTGTCGATGCGCTTAATGGCAACTTTAACCTCCATCACCACTCAGCAGCCGAGGCGGTGCTATATGCCTTGCTTTTGGCGCGCCACCCGAAGAAAGGGCGATGAGGATTCCGCACCCGCGACCATGTGAGCTGCGTGGGCGCGGCCGACAGGCTCACTCCTCTTTCCTCGCCGCTACCAGGATGTAGTCGCGGAAAACCCTCAAGTCGGCGAGCCTGAGCAGCCTTGGCAGCGCGTTCCTGAGGTCCTCCAGCGTGCGGCGGGCGGTGTCGGGTGGGTGCGGGCTGAGCCTCGAGCCAGGTGTCCACTCCGCCACGACGAGGTAGCCGCCCTCCCGCAGAACCCTCCTCGCCTCCCCGAGCGCGCGCTCCACCTCGCCCACGTGGTGGAGGGCCGCCAGGCTGGCCACCAGTTCGAAGGAGCTATCTC
>JAJHRT010000031.1 GCA_020833575.1 Thermofilum sp.
GTCGTTTACCACGACAGGCTGGCTATCTCTATGGTCGGGGCGTATCTGGCCGCGGCCGTGTCCGTGTTCACCGCCGTAATCGCTATGCTCTCGCCGGCCAGAACCTCTATGGCCTGCTCGTTGCCGTATATGGACACCGTCGTCGTGCCCCTCGTTATGTCCAGCCTAACTTGGGCATCGCCGTCCCCGTGGAACAGTATGATTGCGAACTTGTATGTGGTGCTCGGCTTTAACGTCACGCTGGCACCCGCCCCCACGCTCTGCCTAGCTATAACCTCCTTGCTGGACGTTATGGCCGGCGGTGGCGCCGTTATCTTCATAAGCCCTGCTCCTATCAACCCCCCTATGACTCCGCTCGCTATTTCCTTCGCCAACCCTCTCACCCCACCACCATATTACTTACCATCCAAGCTTTTAACTTCTTTCAATTCAGCCCTATGCTCCCTGAAGGCTTTCCAGGAGCCTCTTGGCCCTGATCGACGCTGCCACTATGAAGTCCGCTCCGGAGTAGCCCGCCACGATGGCCATGAAGCTGTTGGGGAAGTTGTAGTCGCTGTGCAGGAAATGGTAGGCCAGCCCGCAGATGGCCCCTATCAAGACCCACTTTGAATTGGCGTACTGCACGGCCTCCCTGAGGCTGCTGGTGTGGACTAGCACGTGCAATAGGCCTCCCAGAGCTCCCAGTATGGCGAAGACTACCGGTTCCTCCATGTGCCCGTCACCTCCATCGCGAGCAGCACGAGCCCCAGTATCAGGGTGGCCAGGCTTATGGCTAGACCCGCTAGTGCCGTGCAGCCTTCCCCGTAGAACGCGTTGGCGAACACCCCGCCTATCCCCGTGGCAACAGCCGTTAGCGCCACCAGCACTATTATTGTTCTCACGTGCCGCTCACCTCTTCACGATGCTGGCTAGGATTGCCCCTACGCCCGCTCCCGCAACAGCGTACAGGTAGCGCTGTCCCGCCATCTTCTCCGCCTCGGCCTTCCACTTGTCCGCCTCCTCTAGTGCCTGCGTGGCCTTCACTATGTCCCCTGTAGTGTACTGCTCCCCTATCGCCTCTATCAGCTGGTAGACCTGCTCTGGCGTCAGGTTCTGCTCCTTGGCGTACTGGATCGCGGCCTCTATCGCCTTGGTCCTCTCCTCGTTCACCTTCCTGATGGCGCTCATGACCTCCGCGGTCTGCACCGCCTGCTCCCTCTCGACCATTATGTCCCTTATCGCCCCTATCAGCGCGTGCAGTATCCACGCCCCGGCTATCACCGCCAGCCCTATCACCACTAGGGCTCCGAGCGGGGGCGCGTCCATCAGGTAGGTTATCCTGAGGCGGTCTCCCACGACACTGACGTCCACGATCTCCTGGTGGATGCCTAGGGCTTTCGATATGAACCTAGCCACTCCCACCCTGAACCTGACTATGTACCCGGCTACGGTGCCCCCGCCGGCCCAGGTGATGAAGCCCTCTATCAGCTCCATCGCCCTGCTTATGAAGGGCAACATGTACCTCAGCGGTATCGATGGGATGTCGAACTCCACCGTAACGGGGATTTGCTTGACCGGTTTCAACGTCACGATCATGTCGGTCTGGCCGGCCATCTGTTCTAGGAGCTTGTCCTGCCTGATGACGTAGTAGAACTTGTCTCCCAGCTCGTTGAACCCCACGAACTCTATGTAGGCTTGGTTGTGATACGGGGTGTTTATGGGGGCAACCCTCCTGACGTTGAGCCTCCTGAAGAACGCCTTGTCCCCTATTACGATCATCTGGGTCGCTTGGCCCATCAGGACGGAGCCCTTGCCCGGCCTGAACTCCACCCTCTCCGGCCTCACGGGGTAGTACGCTACGTCGATGCGCACGGTTTCTCCCGTGTCCCTCGATTTGAACGTGACCGTGTGGATCCGGGAGTCCGGGTTCGAGCCTATCGGGTTCTCCGTCCACACCGTGACCCTGCGCACCCCCGGCACCGCGTAGAGCGTGTTGAACGAGGTGGTCGCGTCGTCTATGAAGACGTCTATCGTCATGGGCCTGTCTGCCTCTACGTCCACGTAGAACGGCTCGTCGTAGGTCGCGAACAGCGTGTCTAGGGGCCTGATCCTCAGCATCCCACGCTCACCCCGCCATGTAACCTAGTGCTTCAGGAGGCTAAAAGGCTTCTCTTTGAGCTCCTCGAAGTTGCCGAATATGTAGTCTAGGCCCTCCTCCACCTTCTTGCAGTCCCTGGCCGTGTCGCACGCTATGACTATGGTCGCCTTCAGCATGTGCTTGCCCGTGTCCTTGTCGTAGCCCGTTGAGATGTCGTAGGCCAGCAGGCTTATGCGGTTCTTTATCCTAGCCCACTCCATCAGGGCCTTGGCCACCTCAGCCAGCTCCACCATCCTCCTCCGCCTCCTCCTCTAAGTGTAGGCCCCTGAGGTAATAATCCTTGATGTTCCTCTCCTTCTTGATCCCCAGGGCTCTGGCTATCTCCCCGGTGGATCTGCCTCTCAGGACGTGGTACCTGACGTAGGCGTACCGGACGGCGTGCGGGTTCACCCCGAAGACGCCTAGGAACCACTGCTCTATCCTCTCTTTCACCCTCTCCTCGCCGTGCTTCACCGTCTCCTTGTAGACGTACTCCACGTCCCCCCTCTCTATGAACTCCGGTATCTTGACTATCCTGGCGTCCCCGCCCTTCTCCGCTGTTATGGCGAACTCCCTCTCGCCGGTCTCGTAGAACCTGGCGGCGGCCCTTATGGCCTCCCTTATCCGGAGCCCGTTGGCGGACAGGATGACGGTGAGGGCTAGGTAGGAGTTCCAGATGTCGAGCGTCTTCCTCCTGTGTTGCTCCCTGAGCTCCGCGACCGCGTTGAACAGCTCCACGACGGCCTTCAAGAACTTCTCGTAGTCCAGGCACCTGTCGAAGCTGCTGGCCTCCTCGCAGTCCGGCAGCCTGAACAGCCCCGGCTTGAGTATCCCGTGGAGCCTAGGCTTCCCGGGCTTGCCCCTCCGCCCCAAGCGGGACACCTAGCCCGCGGGGTGCCTCCGGAGGAGGAGAAGGGGGAGGTAAAAAACCCGCGTTGGGGTTACGGGCTTGAGGACGGCCGGCCCGGTTATGGGACTACCAGCTTGCCGCTGAACGCTTTCCTCCCGCCTTTCACGAGCACTACCACGTCGTGCTTGCCCTTTGGTATAGCTGCCCCTAGGTGCAGTGTCGCCTTCCCCGTGTCTCCCTCCACGCCTGATACTGATACGCTGGAGCCATCAATAATCACAGTCCAGTCGCCTGCCGTCTCCGAGTACGTTCCGAGGTTCCTGACCACGAGGGTGTTGGCGTCAGTGAACCAGGCTATGGGCTCGTCGTACACGTACACCCTGATGGCGTCGTCCAGGCCGGCTAGTGCGACGCCGCTGGCTATCCTTTTGACGTCGCTCTCGTAGGCGTAGTCCTTGACGAACTGTGCGACGCCCCCGGCTATTGTCAGGGCTAGGCCTCCGAACTCGCCCGCGCCTAGCATGCGCCTGCCGAACCTTATCTGGTACTCCCTGCCCAGCCACCTTCCCATGCTGTAGCCTAGGAAGTTGCTCAGGGCCTCCCTAGCGTTCTCGAACCTCACCTCCACCCTGACCATGGCCTACCACCCCGCCCGGTCACACCACCCCGCCTTTCGCAGCCTCCTCTTTGGGCGCCTTGCCTAGGGCCTCCTTTATCCTCGCCAGCCTTCTCCTAAGGTCTTCGAGGGGCTGGGCTTTGCTCACGTAGACCCTTGGCTTCCTCTCTCCGAACTTGAGCCTGATCCACCTGCTGGCCGGCTTCTTCTCCCCTATCTCTCCGGCCTCCCTTCCCTCTATGATGGCCTCTATGAATGCCCCGACCCTCTCCAGCTGCTTTTTGGACATGCCGGCTAGGTGGAGCCTTGTCTTGGCCCACGGTGGCTTCCTCCTCACGATCGTGGCGCTCTTTATCCTGAACTTGTGCTCTTCGGCGATCTTCCTGAGGTCGCCTGTCAGGTACGGGTTGCTGGCTAGCGTGTACAGCCCGGACTCTATCAGCTCCGTGACTGCTTGTTTGGCTCTCATACCGAGCACACCTATAATTATAGTGGCGCTCGGGGCTTATATACGTGTTGGCTCCGCCTACTCGCCGCCCTTGACCACCTCCTCTCCGCCCAGCTCGATCTTTATCCTGCCCTCCTGTATCATCTTCAGGACTATGTCCCTCAGCTCCGGGGTCACCGCGTCGGCTATCTCCTTGCCCAGCCTGGCGCCTATCTCGTCGCTTATGTACGACATTATGTTGTCGAGCATCTTGTCCAGCAGGCCCTGGTTCTGCCTCCTGCCCTTCTCCTCCCCGGCTTCCCTCTTCTCCCCGAGCTTCTCCCTGAGCACGTCCTCCACGAGCTTCTTCATGCTCCCCCCGTAGTAGCCCTCCAGTATCTTCTTGGTGGCCTCGGAGAACTTGTCCGCCTGCCTCACGACGCTCTCAATAGGGCTCTCCACGTATATCCTGCGGTAGAATCTCTCGTCGATCTGGCCCAGCAGCTCTATGCAGGCCATTATGTCTAGGGCGTTGAGCCTGCTCCAGTCGTAGCCGCGCAGGCCCGTCTCCAGCGCCGTGGAGATGACCTCCTTCGGATCCTTGCCCAGCCTCTTTGAGAGCTCGCTGACCCTGGAGGCGACCTTCTCGTCCCCGAGTATCTCCTCCGCTATCTTCTTGAGCTCGTCCGCCTCGGCCTTGCGCTTGGGCAAGCCGGGCCACCGGTACTATGTAGTGTCGGGGCGGAAGTTAAAATAAGCGCCGAAGGCATGGCGTGCGGGAGCCCGCGCATACCAAGATGGCGTTGGCGTGGCGCCGTCCGCGCCGTGCGCCCCGAAATGGCATCCATGGGGCACGGCCGTGCCGGCCATGGCGACCGGAGCGCGGAACGCAATCAACGACGAGCCAGCCTCAACGAAATGGCTCATTCTGCGGATGAGCCAGAAAGCCAACCCACAGTGAAACCAGGGGAAAACAGTGGGATTATAAGCCCAGCGTAAACCCGCAAGAGAGTGGGACTACAGAACACTTCCTTTTATCCCACCAGCTAACCTATTTGATGTCCAAGGTACCCACTCATCCCTACTACCCAACCCCTACTACTACTACTACTAGGGAGTAGTAAGAGGTAGTAGGGTTAGGGTCTGAACCTACTACTACCCCTTTTTACTACTAGTAGTAGTAGTAGTAGGGGCTGGGGAGTTGGGATGTGCCTCCGCCATCAACGTCAAATAGGTTAGGCTGTGGGTTAAAGAGAAGTGTTCGGTTGTCCCACCCTGGCGTCGCCTAGGAGTGGTGTATGAGGAGGCTGGGGAGAAGGGGTTGCGGGGTTGGGGTTGGCGGAGCTCCTAGCCTTGCTTTGCCGCCGTCTCCTCTAGGAGTAGCAGCTTCCTGGCTGTTATTGCTATGTGCTCGGCCACGTCCCTTATCTCGTGCTCGTGGATCTGCGCTTTCACGTAGCACCTGTTGAGGTTGGGCAGGTAGACTATGTTGATGTTGGCCAGCCTCCTGGCGAAGTAGTGCTCCGGGTCTGAGAAGTCGATCCAGCACAGGAACTGGGGTATTTCGAAGACGTCGTCCCTCCTCACGAAGATGTTGCTACGGTAGGTGCAGACCCAGCCGTGCAGCCTCACGTTCTCCACTCCCACCCACAGATCCTCTGTTATCCATATGTCGTCCGCCCTCTGGCATTCCTCGTAGTGCTCTAGGAACTGCCTCAGCTCCCCCTCGACCAGCTCCCTGAGATCCGCCTCTATCGCGGCCACCAGCTGCTCCTCCACGGCCACCGCCTCCCGCTCGGGCCCGCCTTCCCCCGTCATGGCCTACCGCCTCCTGTGTCGTAGGACTCGCAGACGTCCAGTATCCTCTTGTTGGCCGGGGTTGTCCTGCCCGTGAGGTAGGGCTTGACCCTGGAGCAGAACTCTATGGCGCCCGCCTCGGTCGGGAGTATCACGCCCTTGACCCCCACCTTCTTGTAGCACTCCTTCTTTATGTTGCTCTCCTTCATCCTAGGGTGCTCCCGCCTCATCTCCTCCAGGCACTTCTCGTACTCCTGCTTGTCGAAACGGAGCTCCTCCTCTACCAGCCCCGCCATCTTCATGGACGCGATGGTGTACATGATTTTGGTGGAGCTGGGGAACGTCTTGGGGTACTCGACCATGAGCCTGGCTATGAGCTCCTGCGTCGTGACGGGGTTCTGGGGCTCTATGAACTTGTTCCTGAAGGCGACGTACAGGAGGTGCTGTTCTAGGTCTATCTCGGGCTGGGGTTGCGGGCTCACGGCCTGCCCACCTCAGAGCTCCAGGCTGTAGGTCTGGCGTTCCGCCTCCTCCCTCGCCCGGTCCGCCTCCCTAGCCTGCTCCGCGTGCGCCGCGACCCTGCCTAGCGCGTCCTTTATCGCAACGTTGTACAGCGCTTTCACGTGCTTGCACAGCCTGTGGTACACGAACCCCTCGCACTCGCACGTGTAGCCCACCAGCTCCGCCTTGCCCGCCGGATCCACCTTTATCCGCACGACGACGTGGTACACCACCCCCGGCTTGGTCTCGCTCTTGACGTACCCCACGTACTCGTACAGCATGGCCACAGGCTCCGTCCTGGCAGTACCGCCGCTCGCTATGACCTTCCTGACCGCCCCGAACCTGTTCAGCTTCCAGAAGGACACCGTTGGGGCCATGGGGGCACACCACCCGTCACTCTTTCAGCATCCTGTACAGGTCTTCGCCCACCGCCTTCACCGTGTTGTCGTCCACGATCACCTCGTAGAAGGTCGTCCTCAGGCTCGGGACGTAGACCGCCTCTATCCTGACGTAGACGTAGAAGCCCTTTATCTCGAAGCCTCCGAAGTAGTAGACAGCCTTCTCCTTCGGCACGTGGTAGACCTTGGTGAAGTTGTTGCCCTTAACCTCCACCTTAAAGTAATCACCTGTCTTAGCCCCCCATATCGTGGCTTTCAGCCTCGGTCTTGGTAGCTCTTGTAAGACCTCGTCTTTTACCGCCTCAAATGTATCCAGCAGTATGTGCTCCGCGGCCTTGTTAAGGGCGAATGTTAGTGTTAGATCCTTTAGCTGCCTCACCACCCTCTCTCCGCCACTGCTCACTGTTACCAGCTCCACCTCCACCCATCCACTAGCCTCTTCTGCTGGGGGTCCGCCGTCGGCCGGAGCCCCCCCAGGAGCTCCAGCCTCCTTCGGCTCGCCCTTACGGGGCTCCTCCTTGGGCTTCGAAGCGGGGGCCATGCCCCACACCAATTCTGTTAAGGTTAGGCGGAGGTTAAAAGCGTTTATGCTTAACAGGCTTTCAAGCTTGTGGCCCTAAGCTTAACCCTCTGAGGGCCCTCCTAGCCTCCTCCACCAGGGCCTCCCTAGCCCTCCTCTCCTGTATGTAGGAGAGCAGGGTCTCCAGCTTGCTGTGCGCTATTATCTTCGACACCGTCGCCGGGTCGTGGCCCTGGGACAGCATGTGGTTGATGAACGCGTACCGCAGGCTGTGGGTGTTGAACCCGAAGCGCCTGATGCTCCACGACTGCAGAGCTCCGGGCCTAGGCTTCTCCAGGCCCCTCGTGAGCTTGTAGTCCACGCCGTCCAAGCCCTCCGTCACGCACAGCCTGTACTTCTCCCTCCTGCTCTTGGCCACCCTGACCGTTATCTCCCTGGCCGCGGGATCCTCCAGCCACCTGTAGTAGCACTCCACCGCCTCCGATATCCTCAGCCCGTTAAGCAACGCTAACAGCAGTATGTTCACGTTGCGTAGCGCCCTGCGCTTCAGCTTGCCCATGTTGGGAGAGCTCCTGACCCACTTCTTGAACTCCAGCAGCCTAGCCAGGGTCTGCTTGAAGTCCAGCCCCCTGTCCCATTTACGCCTAGCCATAGCCCTCGCCCCGCGCCTCCTTTACAGCCTCTTTTACGGCCGCTACGGCCATGTCTATGGGCTTTCCCACAGCTACACCACCCTTATCTTCTTGGGCTCGGCCCTGACCTGTAGCTTGAACAGGACGTAGAGGTTGATGGCCCTCCTCACCACCTCGGATTTCGTTGTGTTATCCCTGCGGGCTATGAACTCCAGCAGCCTGTTCGTCTCCTCGTCCACCCTGGTCGTCACAACCTTGAGCCTGCCCGTAGCCCTCACCCTAGGAGTTAAGCTTTGCGGCCTAAGCTTAAAAGCTTATGGCGGGGAGAGCGCGGAGGCAGGCGAGGGCGCGGCGCTCCCCGCTCCCTACTACCACCCGATCTTCTTAACCGCGTTCAGCTTCTCCAGATGCCTGTCCCTCTCCTCTGTTAAAACCCTAACCCCCTCAAGCCTCCTCTCCAGCTCCTCAATCCTACTCCAGAGCTCCCACTCCGGGACTTGCTTGAGTTGCTGGTAGTGGATCCTGTGCTCTACCAACTCCCCGTAATAGAAGTCAACGTTCTGGAACAGATCCAGCTCCTCCAGCCCCAGCGTTTGATAGGCGTAGTTGTCTTTTCCCGCCAGCCAGTGGGGGAAGTCTTTCTTAAGCCGGTTATACTGCGCTACAGCCTCTCCATAGTTTCTCGGTGGCCTCAGTGTCTTCAAATTCTTGCTCCTAGCTAGCTCTACATGCCTGCTTATAGCCCCTTGCTGGTAGGGGTTATCCCCTGTAACGATAATGATGTTCGTTGGCGATTTCTCGCTGAACTCGAAGGCCCCCCATGTGACCGCGTCTAGGTCAACCTGGTGTTGCGGGACGTAGCCTAGCAGCAGTTTCATCTCGTCCTCCGTGAAGCCTTTCGCCCTGAGGATCTCGTACCTCTTAGCCTCCCTGTACAGGAACTCCGGGAGCCCCTGCAGGCTCGCGATTTCAACCAGGTTCCTGCCTAGCAGGGGCCTGTACGGGTCTTCCTGTGTCCCGCTTCCCTCCACCTCGACCTCCACGATGGCCTGGGCTGGCGGTAGCTGCGTCAGGGGTGCCTTGAGCCACGCCGAGCCCGACTCGCTACCGCC
>JAJHRT010000141.1 GCA_020833575.1 Thermofilum sp.
GCGACCCCAGCCGAGTTGCCGAGGATGAGAGAGCTACCCATAAGGGTGGATGTGGACGCCCGGGGGAGTGTTGTACCTGAGATCCCAGACTTAGCACTACAAGTTGCTGAGGGTGTGAGGCTACCACGCCCTTGGGCCCCGGGTGTGGTTGAAACCAAGCCTAGGCTGGGGCAACCAGACGTGCTAAAACAGATAACAGCAGCCGAGGCTAGGCCTGTGCAGGAGCTCCTGAAACCACTGCTAGGGGTGCGTGCAACCCTAGGCCCTAGGGCTGCTGTAGCCCAGGCGTCCGAGCCCAGGCCGAGGACAGCCGAGGCCATAGACGTGGACGTGAAGACGCTAGAGAGGATAGGCTTCCACGTGAAACAGATGACACCACCAGAACTACAGGAGCTCACCATGCCAGAACTACCGCCCACCACCAGAACCCAGGCGAGGGCGGGCAGGACTGCGAGGCAGGAGCTCCGGCTACCAAGCCTGGCAACAGAGCTCAGGAAGCTGAGGTTGTATAGGTGGGAGTGGGAGCTCCCAGAGTGGGGCAGGGGGCTCAGGAAGCTACTGAACCTGTAGTCTGCCGAGTATGAGTTGTACGGTGGACTAGATCCATCAGGTCACTATAGTGCTTACGCCATAGGTGGTTGTAGATGCCTTGTTTGCCCTTGAAAGGCATACCACAGAAGGGGCAGACACGACAGTTCTCAACGAACACCCTAAGTTGCAAGCCGGCAAGCTTGATAGCCCTCACCATCCCCCTTCTCAGGAACCTAACCCTGTCAACGACACTTGGGTTGAAGTCGCAGGCAACCCGGGCGACATAGAATGGAACAAGCCTTAGAACACTCCTCTTCCGCAAGCCAGCCACCCACTACTACTTTCATCTCGGGGTATCCCCTCTTTAAGAGGGATCTGCTGAGGAAGCTACTGGGGTGGGGTTGAGGTGTACAGGAGAGCCGAGGAAGAGATGATGGTCAGGCGTCGGGCGGCGCGGGCGCTACGCATGGTAAAGCGCTTTCTCCTAGTGACAGGCTGGCTGGCGGCCCTCGGCGCGCCCATACTATTCCTGGCAGGGAAGTTCGACGAGGGCAGGTTGACCACCGTTATCCTGAGCGCGGTAGAAGATATAATCCTAGCGATACTGCTCGAAGAGTTCGCAGGCCTCATCGAACGACGAGAGTGGCCCTAGCACAGTTGAGGAAGCTACTGGAGCCCAGCCTATAATAAGCCTAGCTCGCACTTAACATTACACGGGATGCCCGGTCTCACCACCGATGAGGGCTCCCCCCGATGATTGCTGCCTGGACGGGGTACCACCCCCTTAAGCTGGCTTGTCCTGGAATGTGGTGGGTGGCATAGTGGTACTAGAGAGCTCAATAAAGATAGCAAAGGTAACGGGAGTGGTCGTGGTGGACGGGGTTAGGGTTGACCTGGTGGTTTTGAGGAACATGGTGAAGCTCTACATGGATCACGGGGAGCTAACGCTATCCCAGTTGCACAGCCTCTACCAGCAGGCATACGGTGTCAAGCTGAGCTGGCAGACCATACGAACATACCACATGCTACTAGTGCAGAGAGGTCTGATAGAGTGTAGAGGCGAGAGGCCCAGGCTATGTACTGCAACAAGGCGGGGGAGAGACTTCGTACTAGCAGTAGACGCAGCCCTAGGAGCCCTAGGACTGACACCATGAGCTCACATGACCGTCTCGGGGTTCCGAGACGGTCTTAGGTCTTTGACTCTGTGCCGTCTCCGGTTCTGTGCTCTGGCTCGGTTTTCGGCTTGGTGAGCTTGTGTTTGTGTTTCCTGGTATCGCGCTCCCCGAGCCACTTGAGGTACGCTTCTAGCAGTAGCTTCTTGAGCTCTTCATCGTTGGGGTTTATGTGGACTCCGAGGTCGAAGGCTACGCCGTTGACCTGCCCTATGACGTAGTACGTGTTAGGCCACGGTGGTAGCACTCCTGCTACCTCATCCCCCTCATCGAGCTCGGCCTCGTAGAGCATCGTGCCCAGGTTCTCCTCGTCGGGTGCGGAGCTCAGGCTGGTAATAGTCTCTGCTCGTCTACGCGAGGTAAAGCCACTGAACAAGAGGAAGACCGGCTCAACCTTCACCACCTTCATCTTCTGGCCAGTGGGAAGGCGGGTCGAGGAGACTAGTACAACCCAGCCCAGGACAGGATACCTGTACACCTCTAAACTCTCAATGCTACACAGGTGGTCGAAACCCTCACCAAGATTACCCCTAACAACCCTCAAGCACTCGTCAACAGACCACATCAGACACCACCTCAAACCAGATTTTAAACTAGCACACTTAATAGGAGTTACAGTTTGAAAACCACCAACCCCTCGCCCCAGAGCTCCAGAAAACAGGAAAAGAGGAAAGTGAGGTTGAGGAGTGGTATCAAAGGAGTTGCATGTACTTCTCGAAGGCCCTCTTATAGTACTCTACGGCGTCTTGGATGTTCTCGACGTAGTGCCTCACCTGTATGGACGGTATCCTGCCCTGGAGTGCATCTCGCCACGCTTCATCCATACCAGCTCGCATTGTCAAGGCTATCCAGACCTTCCTGTACATTTTCACCTGTACCCTGTAGTAGTGGTTTGTGTTGGAGATTATCCATGCTCCCATCCTCTCCCCGCTCTCCACAAATCGATCAATGTACTCTGCTAGCTTGGTTGGCATCAGCGTTATGTAGGCCTTCTTAGGCCCCCTGTCATAGGCTAGCTCTACTACTACTAGCCCGTCTACGTGCTCCTTTGGCAACTTTCTCCAGTTGTTTATCATGTAGACGATCTCTGTTCCTC
>JAJHRT010000082.1 GCA_020833575.1 Thermofilum sp.
TTCGTCGTGCTCACCCTCACCTCGGGGTTCGCGGCGAAGTGGAACACCGCATCCACGCCCTTGACGCTCTCCTCAGCCTTAGCAGGGTCCTTCAAGTCCGCGCTCAGCACCTCGACCCGCCCGCTGCCCAGGTGGTGCCTGATGTTCCCCAGGGAGCCGCTGCTGAAGTTGTCGACAACGCGCACGCGGAAGCCCTCCTCGACCAGCCTGTCGACAATGTGGCTGCCGATGAAGCCTGCGCCACCTGTCACCAGCACTAGTCCTTGCACGCAGTCCTCCGGAGCACCCGGCATAAAAACACTTCTCGTGGCGCAGGTGGGCCTCGCCGCATAGCCTTATAGCCTTCCAGCCCGAATCTTACTCTTGATGAAGGATATCGTGGAGCAGTACTGGAGGGAGCTGGAGTGGGCTAGGGAGCTGAGGAGGAAGGAGGCAGACTGGAGCTACATCGAGTCCAGGCCGGAGCCGCTTAAAACCGCCTTGAAGCTCCTGGTTGAGACGGGGGACCTCTGGTACGCGGCAGCGCTCACGGGTGTGGATCTCGAGGAGCTCAACGAGGAGAGGATCAAGGCCAAGATCCCCATAGTGGTGGTTTAGCTGTCCGCGCGGGCTCCAGCCGCCGTAATCGATGCATGCTTCCTCATAAACTGGGCGAGGTTTAGGCGGCGGATGGACATATTCTCCCTCTACAGGCGGCTCCTCGCACCCTTCGTGGTGTTCTCCGAGGTTAGGCGGGAGCCCGCCAGGAGCTTTGCCTTCACGCTAGCTACTGAGAGAAAACTGCTCGTCGTGCCCAGGCTCGAGGCTGTCGACTCCCTAGCGCTCAGGATCTTCGAGCTTGTAAACGCTGACCCCAGCCTCCCGTCAATAGACCCTCCGGAGGCTTACGCGCTCGCCTTCGCCAAGCACTCGGGGCTACCGCTGCTCACGGACAACGCATCCCCTAAGCTGGCCGCGATGACCCTCGAGGAGCTGCGCGGGACAATGGTCCTCGACTCGCTGGACGTCCTGAAGGCGCTCTACCCTAGGGAAACGCTTTTAAGGGTTCTCGCGGAGTTCACAGAGGACACCGGTGTCAGGTTCTCAGAGAGAAGGCTGCGCGAACTCGGACTTGCTTGAGAGGATCCTCCGGGAGAAGGGTTTGAAGGTGGACTGGGAAGCCTACAGGAGGCTCACCTCCGCCCTAGCGGAGGAGCTGGAGTGGGCTAGGGAGCTGAGGAGGAAGGAGGCAGACTGGAGCTACATCGAGTCCAGGCCGGAGCCGCTCAGAAGCGCCCTGGAGAAGCTCGTGGAGACAGGCGACCTCAAGCTCGTGTCGAGGCTCTACTCGATACCCTTGGAGGAGCTTAACGAGGAGAGGATCAGGGCGAGGATACCCCTCGTCGTGGTCAGCCTGAGCGAAAGCGGGGCTACGCGCACCTGACCGCGCGGGCCCGCCGGTTCCTCCGACCACATCCTGCGCTCAGGCTTTAAAGCGGGCGGGCTACCAGGCTGTGTGGCCAGGCTCAGGCTTGGGAAGCTGGAGTGGTCGGCTTTGGAGAGACTCCTCCGGCTGCTACCCGTCAGCGGCGAGGGGGTTCTCGTGGGCCCCGGGGTCGGCGAGGACGCCGCTGTGATCAGGGCGGGGGAAGGGTTTATCGTCGCCCACGTGGACCCGATAACAGCCGCCGCGGAGCGCGTCGGCTACCTGGCGGTGCACGTCGCAGCGAACGACGTGGCTGTGAGGGGCGTGAGGCCGCAGTGGTTCATGCCCACGGTGCTGCTGCCCGAGGGGGCTGAGGATGAGCTGGCGGAGCGGGTTTTCCGGGACATGGCGCGAGCGCTCCGCGAGCTGGGCGGCGTCGCGGTGGGTGGTCACACCGAGGTCTCACCCGGTATCAGCAAGCCTATCGTCGTGATGGCCGCCATGGGCTACACCAGGGGCAGGGTCGTCCTGACCAGCGGCGCGAGACCGGGCGACGTGGTCCTAGCTGCCGGCAGGCTGGGCGGCGAGGGTGCCGGCGTGATAGCGTGGGACTTCGCCGATAGGCTGAGGGCGGCGGGGGTGCCCCCGGAGGTAATAGAGAGGGCTAGGGGGTTTGTCGAGGAGATCAGCGCCGTCGAGGCGGCTCTCGCCCTCAGGGACTACGCCTCCTCCATGCACGACCCCACCGAGGGGGGCCTCCTGCAGGCCCTGCGGGAGGTCGCCCTCGCGAGTGGCGTGTGCATCCGGGTGGATCTCCGCAGGGTGGCCCTGGACCCCGTGGTGAAGGCCGTGACGGGCGCTGCTGGCGTGGACCCGCTGAGGCTGCTCAGCAGCGGCTCCGTCGTCGCCACCGTCCCGCGGGAGCACGCCGAGAGGTCCGTCCAGGCGCTGAGGAGCCGGGGCATCCAGTGCAGCGAGGTGGGAGTTGTTGAGGAGGGGCCGCGGGGCCTCGTCGTCCTGGAGAGCGAGGAGGGCGAGAGGAGGGTTGAGGAGGACATCGTAGACGAGATATACAAGCTGTGGCAGGCTTAGCGCTCGGAGCGCAAGAGTTTTCTTCCGGCGGCAGGGGGTGACCTCGTGGCGAGGCAGGTAGTGCTGGTACCCCTGGCTTCGAGGCTGCACGGCGAGGAGTACTACCGCGGGCTGCTGGAGTTCCTCCTGGAGCGTATTGGGGGTGGGCTCGGAGTGGCCGAGGTTGTCACCACGCCCGAGGAGGCTGCTGAGGCGGGGAGGAGGTACGCGGGCGACCTGCCCCTGCTCCTCTTCCTGACGGGTGGCACCAGCGGCCTAGCGAGGGAGTTCGTCGCAGCGGGGGGCTTCGGGTCCGTCGCCATGCTGGCGCACGGGGAGCACAACAGCCTGGCCTCGGCCGTCTCTGCCCGCTACAAGCTGGAGGCGAGGGGTGTGGGCGTGTGGCTCTCCCACTGCTACAGCCCCTGGGACCCGGGCTGCGCCGAGAAAGCCAGGAGGCTCGCCGCGGTGGCCAGGACCGCTGCCAGGCTGCACGGGGTCAGGGTGGCGGTGGTCTCGAGGAGGGAGCCGGAGAGCGCCGCCCCGCTGCGTGAGAAGCTCGGCGCCGAGGTCCGGGTGATAGCCCCTGGCGAGCTGGAGCGGCTCGCCGAGAGCGCTGGCGCGGAGCTTGCCAAGGCCTTTGCCCGCGAGGCCTCCGCCGCGCTGGGGGTAGAGGAGGCGAGGCTTGAGGAGGTTGGCAGGGTGTACGCGGCCTTGAAGGGCATCTTCCAGCAGGGCTTCGACGCCGTAGCCCTAGACTGCTTCGACTACCTGGTGGAGCACAGGGTGACGCCCTGCCTGGCGCTGGCCAAGCTGAACGCAGAGGGCCTCGTGACAGCGTGTGAAGCCGACCTGCAGGCGCTGACGCTGATGCTCATCTCAAAGGAGCTCACAGGGGTTACGGGCTGGATAGCCAACGCCACGGCCTTCAAGGGCTCCACAGGCCTTTTCTCGCACTGCACCATAGCCCTCAACATGATCTCGCGCGGCAGGGTCATGGCGCACTTTGAGTCAGGCTACCCTTACGCCCTCGCAGGCGAGCTCGCCCATGAGGTCTACACAATAGCCTCGCTCGCGCCTGACTTCTCGCTGCTGGCAGCCGGTGTGGCGAGAGTGGTCAGCTCCGGGAACCTGGTGGCTAGCGCCTGCCGGACACAGGCGCTGGTGGAGCTAGGCCCGGCTGCCGAGGATGTGCCGAGGCTCGCGCCGGCTAACCACCACGTGTTCATGCCCGGCGTGCTTGTTGAGGAGCTGGAGGCGCTGGCAGCGCTGCTAAAGCTCGACTACCTGCAGTACTAGTGCGCGAAACTCACAAAAGTTTCTGCACATGCAAGGGTGGGGAAGACCATGCTGCTAGGATCGCTGCTCGGGAAGAAGGTTCTCACGCTTGATGGCGTTCACGTTGGGGAGGTCGAGGACCTCGAGGTCTCCGAGAGCTGGAAGGTGGAGAAGCTGATCCTCAGGCTTAAAAGGGAGGTGGCTAGGGAGCTGGGCATGCGGCTAGCTCTACGCCCCAGAGGAGCCGTGAAAGTCGAGCGCGTCAGAGGTGTGGGTGACTACATCACCCTGGCTGTAGAGGGTAGCAAGCTGAGAGAGGTCCTGGAACCACTGTGAGCGCGCGGGGGTGCGGAGGCGGGGAAACGGCATCGGACTACCGGGCACTCCTCACCGGTCGGGGCCGCTGAAGGCTCCTCATCCACACCCTCAATGGCTATTACGCTTTTAAGCATGATGCGCGCTTCATGGTCGGTGAGCAGGGTAGATAGAGCGCCTCTCCACCTCCTGCAGCGCGCGCTGCAGGCGATAAAGGAGGGCAGGGCTAGGACGGATGTTGAGCTGGCGAGGGTCCTCGGCGTGGGGCTGGAGGAGGCCAGGCTCGTGGTTGCCGCGCTGAGGGGGAGTGGGCTGCTGAGGGAGGTCTACGCTAGCTGCGCCTCCCCCTGCGAGGCCTGCCCCTTCAAAAGCTCCTGCGTACTCCGCGAGCAGCGCCTACGCCTCTACGTCGCCGCGGAAAGAGGGGGCTCCGCGGGGCGCGAAGGCTAGTGCTCGGTGCCTGCCCGCGCTTCGAGCTCTGCAGCGACCTTCTCCACGATCCTGTGGTGGTACTTCTCCTCTTCTGCCACCGCCTCGAGGAGCAGTTGCTCAACGCCTGAGAGCGCTAAGGAGAAGGCTCTGGAAGCGACCTGCA
>JAJHRT010000092.1 GCA_020833575.1 Thermofilum sp.
TCAACCGCGCGCTAACCTTTAGAGGAGTTTTTGCTCGAATTTATACGGGGGACTTTGGGCGAGTGCAGGATCTGCGGCAGGAGGTCGAGCCTCGTTTCCTCCGCGCTTGGCGTGTGCCTAGAGTGCCTGAGGAGCGACCCTAAGGCTGTGGAGGTGGCGATGGAGGCTCACAGGGAGGAGAGGCTGCGCCTGGGGCTCCCGGCGGAGCCTCCGAGAGGTGCGGAGGGGGTGCGCTGCAGCGTGTGCGATGCGGAGTGCGTGGTACCTGAGGGAGGGGTGGGGTACTGCGGCCTGGTGAAGAACGTGGGTGGGCGGCTGGTTAACCTGGCGGGAGCACCGCAGACGGGGATCCTCGAGTACTACTACGACCCGCACCCCACCAACTGCGTTGCCTACTGGTTCTGCCCCGGGGCGACGGGGCTCGGCTACCCGAGGTGGGCGGTGAGCCCCGGCTGCGAGAGGGGCTACGCCAACCTCGCGGTGTTCTATGGGGCGTGCAACTCGAACTGCCTGTTCTGCCAGAACTGGTTCTACAGGCACCTGCTGGTGAGCCGCTCGCCCAGGGTCTCCGCCGAGGAGCTCGTCCAGGCCGCGAGGAGGAGGCCCACGACCTGCATCTGCTTCTTCGGGGGCGACCCGGGGCCGCAGGTGACGCACGCGCTGCTGACCGCCAGGCTGCTCTCGGAGAGCTTCAAGGGGAGGGTGATGCGGGTGTGCTGGGAGACGAACGGGCACATGAACCCGAGGCTGTTCAAGGCTGTCCTGAGGACCTCGCTGGAGAGCGGGGGCATCGTGAAGATAGACCTGAAGGCGTGGACGCCCAGCGTCTACAAGGCCCTCACGGGCAGGGACCTGGGCGCCGTGCTGGAGAACGCGAGGCAGGCGCTGGAGCTGGCCCGGGAACGGCCCGAGGTGCCCCTGTTCACGGCAAGCACCCTCCTCGTGCCGGGCTACGTGGACGAGGAGGAGGTGCGCATGATCGCGCGGTTCATCGCCTCGGTGAACCCGAGCACGCCTTACTCGCTCCTCGCGTTCCACCCAGACTTCAGGATGAGCGACCTACCGCCGACCAGCAGGAGGCACGCGCTGGAGGCCTACAGGGCTGCCAGGGAGGAAGGGCTCGAGAACGTGCACATAGGCAACGCTTGGCTGCTCACCAGGCACGACTACGCCCCGTAGAACTTGCTAGAACTCGAAGCGCTCCCCGGGCTTCAGCACGACCACGCGGGTGCGCAGCCCCCTCTCCTCCACGAGCCTCTTGAACTCCTCCGGAGTGCCCCAGAGCACGGGGAAGGTCCCGTAGTGCATGGGTATCGCGACCTCGGGCTCTATCAGCTCGACAGCCTTAGCCGCCTCCCTGGGGCCCATCGTGAAGTGGCCGCCTATTGGCAGCAGCGCCACCTTGGGCCTGTAGAGCTCCCCCACGAGCTTCATCTCCATGGTCAGGCCAGTGTCGCCAGCGTGGTACACAGCCCCCTCCCTGCCTATGATCACGGCGCCGGAGGGGGCGCCGCTGGAGGAGCTGTGGAGCGCGGGGACCAGGACCACCTCGAGGTCGCCGAGCTTGACCGGGCCGCCGATGTTGGCGCCTATCGCCTGCCCGCTCCGCGCACTCCTCCCTATGCGCTCAGCGGTCTCGTAGACCGCCACGAGCTTGCACTGGGGGTTCCTCCGCAGGATCTCCGCAGCCTCGCCCGTGTGGTCGCCGTGGTCGTGCGTGACCACGATGAGGTCTACCGGGCCCACCTCCTCGGGCTTCACCGGGGACATGGGGTTGGTGAGCCAGGGGTCCACGAGGATTCTCTTGCCGCTGAGCCCTATCTCGAACGCCGCGTGGCCTAGAAAGCGGACGTACGCCATGCCCCACCCCCTCTGAAGCCGCCGAGCCGGGTAATTACCCTTTACGCCCGCTCTAGGCGCTGCCCCCGCTCGCCGAGCTCTCCTGGCAGCAGCCGCCCCCGGCCTCCTTCTTCGCCTCCTCCTCCAGCTTCTTCAGCTCCTCCTCGATCTCCTTCTCGATCTCCTCGATGGGCTTGGGCGGCGGGGTTGTGGCTAGGGTGTAGCCGATCCACGCCAGTATCCCCAGGACCCCGGCAACCGCGACGAAGGCTGTCAGCTGGAGGATCAGGTAGCTCCAGGGGGATACTAGAAGCCAGCCGTAGATCGCTATACCAGCTATAGAGGCAACCATCAGCGCTGCTCCGATCGCCTGATCCCTGTTCATCGGGGGTGAGACACCCCGTTTACTAAAAAGATTTGCGCTTGCGCGCGCGAGAGGCACACCGGGGAGAGGTGCAGCCATGCTCGGAGCACGCTCACGGGTGTGCCCGGCTTCGGGAGCCGCGCGTCACACCTGGGAAGAGCACCTCGAGCACGCGCCTGGTGAGCTTGTAGCAGAACTCCACGTTGCGCACGGACACCCGCTCGTCCACGCCGTGGACCATCTTCAGAAGCTCGCTCAGCGGGACGTCGGCCCTCACCGGGACGAAGCCGTAGGCCGCGGAGCCGAAGGCCAGCCTGAAGAAGCGCGAGTCCGTCCCACCCGTCGACATGTAAGGGGAGACGAGGGCCCCGGGGACCTCAGAGGAGACTGCCCTCTCTATGGCCGCGTACAGGGGCGTGCTGAGCGGAGACTCCGTGGCCTGGTCTCTGTGTATGAACTCCAGCTCGTAGTCAAGCCCCCGCAGCGCGCCTAAGACATAGCTGCGAACCCACTCCTCGCCGTAGCCCGGCAGCAGCCGGCAGTCCACGCTGAGCTCGCAGCTGGACGGGATGACGTTCACCTTGTCCCCTCCCCTGGCCACGGTGGGGGCCAGGGTGTTCCTGAGCATCGCGTCGAGCATCGGGGCCGACTCCCCCGCGAGCCTGGGCACGAGCGAGACCAGGGGCTTCGCGGATAGGAGCTTCGAGAAAGGTGATGGGACGCCTCTGGACTCGAGCACTCTCTCCACGAACAGCTTCACGTGCTGGTTGAGGCTCACCGGCGGGCTCCTCCTGCCCAGCCTCACCGCCGCCTCCGCTGCCTTCAGGAGGGCGTTGTCCCCCGACTTCGGCATGGAGGCGTGGCCCGGCCTACCCTTGAACTTCAGCCTGAACCAGTAGACCCCCTTCTCGGCTGTCTGGACCAGGAACACGCTGCGCTTCCCCGGCACCTCGAAGCCACCTCCCTCGTTGAGCACGTAGTCCGCCCTCACGAGCTCCGGGTGCTTCTCGACAAGCCACCCGGCTCCCATCCTCCCGCCCATCTCCTCGTCTGCTGTCGCCGCGTAGATGAGGCGGCCCTTGAAGCCCCTGGACTCGGCGAGGTCCAGGAAGACCCTCAGCATCACCGCGACCGAGAGCTTGTCGTCCAGCGCGCCCCGCCCCCAAACAAAGCCGTCCTTCACAGCGCCCGAGAAGGGGTCCACGCTCCACTCCTCAGCCCTCGCGGGCACGACGTCGAGGTGGGAGAGCAGGAGGAGCGACGGGCCTGGCTCCCTGGACTCAGCCCACGCCACGATGTTACCCCTGCCGGGCGCGCTCTCGAGGAGCTTGTACTCAACCCCCCTGCCCTCCAGCTCCTCTGCCAGCAGCTTAGCCGCAGGGGTCTCGTTGCCAGGAGGGTTAGTGGTGTCAACCTGTATGAGCCTTGAGAGAAGGTCTACAACCCAGCTCGTAGAACTCTCCTGCACAGCGGGTTCCGCGGGCAGGAGCTATCTAAGCTTTTCCGCCACAGGTAGGTAAAACATGTCACGCACGCTACAGGCTCTATGGGCACTTTCCTGGGCTTCGGCCCCTCGGGCGTGAGCACGAAGTTGATCTCAGGCCTCCCTAGGTAAGATCCGCACCCCTCCTTCAGGTTCTGCCGCCGCGCGCACGCGCTCCCAGCCTCAAGTCTCCCCGGCCACGTTGTCGGCGAAGGGTACGTAGCGCGGGCCCGATCTCTTCAGCTCGAGCACGAGCCCCTTCACGGTCCTCGACACGTCGTCCCTGCTCAGCACCTCGTCGAGGGGGAGCCAGCGTGCCTCCACAGCGTCGCCGCCAGCGCGAAGAGTGCCGCGCGCCGAGCCACTGTCGAAGAGGACGTCCACGATCAGGTAGTGGTACTTCACCCTCCCAGCGCTGTCCAGAACGATGTTGTTCAGGACCCAGAGCACCCCCAGGGGCTCGGCGTCCAGCCCCGTCTCCTCCCTGAGCTCCCTGCGGGCAGCCTCAGCCAGGCGCTC
>JAJHRT010000007.1 GCA_020833575.1 Thermofilum sp.
TCCACCGCAGCGCTGGCGTAGTCCTGGTTAAGGTGCGGAGGCTTGACTCGAGGAGAAGCAGCCTCCTCGGAGAGGCTGCAGCCCTCTCCATGGCGAACAGCGTGGGCGTGGGCCCCAGGCTTATCGCGTGCTCGCGCAACATACTCGTGAGGGAGTACATCAAGGGTACGCCTTTCGCGGAGTTCGCGCTCAGAAACTGCGGGGAAAGGGTGAGAGAAGTCTTCACGAAGCTGGTACTTCAGCTGGCTGCTCTCGATAGCATAGGGCTTGTGCATAACGAGCTAGCAAGGTTCGAGGACCACGTGCTTGTGGAAGAGACCTCCTTAAGGCCGGTCATCATAGACTTCGAGTCGGCTACCTTGAATAGGAGCCGCTCCAACGTCACGCAGCTCCTCGGCTTTCTCATGAGTAGGAGTGGCTTTGCTCAGGCCCTAAGGGAATGTCTCGGGGTGAGCCTGCCAGCAGAAGCCCTGCGCAGCATCCTGAGGAGGTATAAAAGCGAGAGAAACATCGAGGAGCTCCTGACGGAGCTGGGGCTCTAGCGCAGGGTTTCTATCACTACGTAAGTCCTTGTCTCTCTCACGCCGTCAAGGGAGTTTATGGCATTCAGGACACTCTCGAGCATCGACTGCGAGACCTGGACTATGACGTCTATGTCCCCCGTGACCCTGTAGACCTTATCCACGGGTAGCTGCTTGAGTGCCTCGTAAGCCTGTATCCTCTTAGGAGGGTCTAGCTTGAGGAAGATGAAAGCGTCACCACTCTGCCTTCCCAGCACGCTGAGCGCACGCTCTGTCACATCGATGAAGCCTCGGCCCGTCCGTATGAGGCCCAGCTCGCGGAGTCTCCTCAGGTGTATGTTCAGAGCCTGCCTGGACACGCCTAGCTCGCTGGACAGGGTCTTCTGCCCCACAGAGACCGTGAAGACTCTCAGCGGTTTGCTCCGGCTGAAGAGAAACCTGAGTATCTCGACCTGCTTTTCAGTAAGCTTGGGTTTACCAGTATCTACGTCACCCTTCTTCATCGTTTACCACTGACGCGCGGAAAGGCTATAACAATTACTATCCCAGGCATTACATGCTGCTCTCTGGAAGGCTCGGCTTTCGCGAGCTTAGGTTTTTAGGCGGGGTAGCTAGGCTATGTCACCTGTGGGCGTCACAGTACCGTTCGTCCCGAGCCCTCCTGAGGTGATACGCCAGGCGCTGAAGCTGGCTGGGCTCCGTAGCGGGGAGCTCCTTTTAGAGCCGGGGTGCGGTGACGGAAGAACCTTGGTGATAGCAGCCAAGGAGTTTGGTGCTAGGGCTGTAGGGATAGAGATCAGGAAGGATCTCCTCGAGACAGCCATGAGGAATGTCCGGCTGGCCGGAGTAGAGGACAAGGTTCTGCTGATTCATGGCAGCTTCTACGACGTGCGATTCCCCCCAGCCGACGTAGTCTTTCTCTACCTCTTAACTTCGGTGAACGAGCGCCTGAGGCCGAAGTTCCTCTCCGAGCTGAAGCCCTCTACGAGAATTGTGTCCCATGACTTCGCGATAACGGGGTGGAAGCCGGTTGAAGTCGTAGACGTTGAGGAGGGAGGGAGATCGCACAAGATCTATTACTACATCGTGGAGGAAAGCTTACGGAAGCAGTAGCGCTAGTAACTCAGATGCTCGCGAAACGCGCAGCGAACCCCTAAGAGGAGAGTGAGCAGGGCGTCCAAGGCGTGGCAAAGGGTGGCGCGACGCTGCTGCGCAAGGCAATGTTTTTAGAGAGCATGCGCAGGGTTGGGCTCGTGAACCAGCTTCAGGTAGAAGTGCTGGTCTTTACTAAGAACAAGCTTGAGGTGAGACTTCGAGGGGAGGGGCACACGATACTGAACCTGCTCGTCAGCGAGCTGAACTCCGACCCAAGAGTAGTAGCGGCATACAGAGTCGAGCACCCACTTCTCGATGTTGCGTACCTCCACGTGACCACAGAAGGTGACCTCAGCCCTATAGAGGCGCTGGAGGAGGCCGCCCGGAGGCTAAACGAGAAGCTTTTATCGCTGAGAAACCAGCTCCTTGAAGCCTTCCCCAGCCTGAAGGGATGAGCACACTAGTTGTGAGCATTAAGCTGGCGAAGCTCGGAGATGCCTTCCTGAACTTCGTGGTTTCTGCAGCTCTTACACTCCACACGGAGAAAGTCTATGGAGTGAAAGTTCCAGGCCGGGTTCTGTCGTCCGTTTTCGCTTCGTCGCTGCTAGCGCACAAGTGTGGGCGCACTCCGAGGGAAGTTGAGAGGTCCGAGGTGGTGGAGGCTCTTTTTGGTTACGCCTGGTTGAACAAGTGGATCACCGCTGAGGAAAGCGTGCAGCAGCTGCTTAGGGAGCTTCGCAGTGGCGCTAGCCTGGAGAAAGCTCTTGGGAGCCTCGTGGACAGCCTAGTTAAGGGCTTTGAAAAGGTGGAGATAGTGGACTAGCGGCGCTTTGAGCTTACTCAGGAGACGCCTGGGCGTAAAGGATTCTCCTCTTGTAGTTTCTCTCGTTCCTCCTCCTGGGAATGAGGTTCTTCTTCGGCTTGGGGGGTATCTTTGGTGTGGCATTTCTAACCTTCCCAGCCTTAGTAAGGCTCCCGTGGGACGGCATACTTACCGCCTATGGAGGCTGGCTACCCGGGGTTTTATTTTTCTTGCGCAGCAGAAGGCTGGGGAGCGGGCATGTGCGGCATTAAGTGGTCAGGCGTTGTGATTATCTTCTTCACTTTGCCCCCCATGCGGACCTCGACCACGTAAGCGCGCCCCCTCTTCTCCACGATCCTGCCCACGCGCCCCTGGTACCTCCTATGGGGCGCTGTTGTTATGAATGTTGGGTTGATGTCGATGACTACGTAGTCACCAATGTTATACTCGTACATGAGCCGGCTCAGGCCGCGGTAGCCCCTCTCGCGAGGGTGCTTCCTGAGGATCTTCCTCCCCCTGTTCCTGTAGCCGTGCGAGTGCCTCATCCGCTACCCCCTCGCGCACAGGCGCGACCGCTTATAACCGTTGCGCGCTAGGGCTCCTCCACGCTCACGACATCTAGCTGGATGCTCATCACCTTCGCGCCGAGGAGCTCGGCTATGCTCGGCCTGGTCCGTCCTTCATCGCCGTGGATGAACTCCTTAACGTAGAAACCTCCCTGGGCCTCTATGTAGAACTCCACCTCCCGCTCCGAGATCTTTCTGGCTTCAACCTTGTACACCAGCTTCCTCCTCAGCTTGTCAGGTCTCCTGTGCAGAACCCTCCTAGGAGTCCTCTGGTCGACAACGATGTTTCGGAGGGACTCGCAGAGTTTCGCAAGTTCCTCCTCGCTGACAACCCTGTCGAACTCCACTCTCACAACGTACGACTTCTTAGCCAGCTCTGCGAGGCTCTTGTACTTCTTGATGTACTCCCTGCCGCAGTATCTGAGCGAATGGACCTGGATCAGGCCCTGCGCGCGCTCGTTAATTACTTCCTCAAGCCTTTTCAGGTCGAGTGTGCGCAGCTTAGGCCTTTTTAATTCGACGACGAAGGGCCTGCCCGTGCCTAGAGTGCGCGCGTCGATGTCCTCGCGACCGGCTGCGTGCAGCTTGGCCCCGGAGGCCTTGAAGTGCTCAACCAGAGGCGCCGTTATGAGCTCCTCGATGGATGTTGGGTACAGGACTCTCTCATCGGGGTGGGGCCAGGGGCTTTGAGGAAGCCCTCTCACGAGCTTCAGGTAGCGGCCGCAGAGGAAGACGGGTGAGGGGTGGAACTCTATGCTTATCGACTCCAGCTTGGCCTCGGGGATGTTGATTATGATCAGCATCTCAGGCTTCTCGCTTGCGTAGCGCTTGGAGGAAAGGCGCTCCACGAGCTTGCCCACCTCCCGGCTTATCTCGTTCTTCAGAGACTCGGACTCTGAGAGCCCGAACATCCTCCAGACCTGCTCCTCCCTGCTAATGATCGCGCGCGCCAGGCGCACCCCTATCTGGAATGTCTCGAACTCGTACTCGGCGGACTCCTCAATAATCCTCCTTGCTATGTCCTCGAAGTGTCCCGTTAGGCCCTCGCAGATGAAGCAGGCCTTGGGTTCGAAGGGTACTTTCAGCTTGGTGGCAACTTCTGCCGCGGGGCGGAACCCGCTCTCTGCGAGCAGCCGCAGGAGCTCGAGGTCGGCCTTCCTCGAAGTATAGGAGAATGCCTGCATCATCAGAACCGTCTTCAGCGCTCTCCCTCTCTCGCTATTGGACAGGTTGTAACCTCTCATCCCGAAGAGCCTGCCGAAGCAACTGTCGCACAGGGATATGCCGCTTCTCAGCACTTCCTCAGCTTTCTGGAGCACTGAAGGCTGCCCCTCCATACTTGCCACGCGCGTTAGAGACTCCTAGCTTTTTCTAAAATTTCTGCGTAGCAATTGCAGGTCTCGGCGTGAGATTAGGGGAATGGTCTCCTGCCTTCCTGCCGTTGCGCGCCAAAGCGAGGTGGTCTTACGAACAAGTACCATGCCTGAGGCTCCTGGAGCTCCTCCAGAATTCTCTCCACGACCAGTTTGACAGGATCTATGCCGACTCTCTTGGCGATGTCTTCGAAGTTCTCAAAGGGTTTTCTCTTTCTCTCCTCGAGTATCTTCCAGAGGGTTTTCTTCCCGATACCCTTCAGCAGCTCGAGTTCGTGGGCTCGCTTGGAGAGAGGTTGAGCATTGTTGAAGAAGTCTGTGAATCTCTTCTCGTTCTCCTTGACTATGGTGTAGAGCACCTCTCTCAGGTTGTTCTTGGCGGTTGAGCTCAGATCGGAGAACCTGATCACCCTCTCGAAGACGAGTATCTGGCTCTCGAGCCCACCCCTCAGGTCGATCTTCTCTCCCGGCTTGAAGGAGGGGGCTGCGCTGCCCACTGGGCGCAGCTCCATCAGAGTGAACCTCTCCCCGCCTATACACTGTATAAGGGGGTGGTTGATTCTCCTGATCGGGTCTCCAAAAGGCAGCACATCCAGAACGTACGCTGTGGCTTCGGGGGGTCTACGCCTAAAATCCCTGAATTCTCGATCGAACAAGTTTCACTCCCTCAGAACTTGTCCTAGCTACTGAGAGTAGGATTTTATAATCTCGATTATCCTGCGAAGATCCTCCTCCTCGAACACCTTTGTTAGAGGGGCTAGTATGAGTCTCACCTCTCCGGGGTCTCTGGGAGCTATGTTCACGAGCTGCACAGCAATTTCCTCTGGGAGCCCCATCTCCTCCATCAGCTGCTTGACGGCTTTTCGAGCACTCTGGGGGTCTTTTATCTTTGCGAACTTTCTCGCGTAGTCCAGCGTGTACCTTTCCAGCGTGGATAGCTCTCTCTTGCTCTCCTCCTTCTCCAGTATTTCCACTATTTCTGCAAGTGTTAGGTTAGTCTCGGAAACTATCCGCGGCACCTTTACCCACGGGGTAGCTAATTTAATTATCCGCATTATATTTCTTTTTCTACATCGCCTCCCCTCTAGACGCGTGCTAGGAGCTCCTTGAGGCTGCTCAGCTCCTCAACAGAGTCTTTCGTCCTGACCACTATACGCTTCACGGTGAAGGAGTTCAGCACGTCCGCAGGCTTGAGAGAACCGAAGGCCCGGGTCCACGGGACCACGTTGCCGGAGGCATCCAGCGCGCGGTACATGGTGTCTATCCTAAGCCTGTGGCTAGTCTCCTTAAACTGCACCTCTACCACGGCACCTTTCTCGCGCGTCCACCTAAGAATGCGCTCGGCCTCCTCGTACGAGACCAAGAAAAACCCCCCGTGGGCACCTACCTCTTCGCGCGTAGGAAGAGGTAGAGCTTGTCGCCGATGTTGAAGTTCTCCAGGGCTTCTGGATCCTCAAGGATGAGCTGCAGCCCCCACAGGGAGGCGTAGACGCGTGGAGGGCTGCTCTTCTTGAGGTACACCTCCCCCTGCATCACAATGTCCCAGTCTTTCATGTCTCCGAGCTCCTTCCTCGTCTCAACTTCGAGGAGATCCCCCTCGCCTGGAGAGAGCCCGGCCTCCGCTAGTACTCTGTCTGGGATCTCCACCTCCACCCTTCTTTGCCCATCGCTCAGTCTTAGGCGTGTCACCTTCGCGTAGCTGAGCTTCTCTAGGCCTTCCACCCTTACCAGCATGCTAGCCGGGGTAAGACCTTGTCGTTCAAGCTTATGCGTTTCGCCACGCGGAAACCTAATATCTTGTGCGCGGTGAAGCGTGGGGGCTCGCGTGTGGCGCGACGCGTTTGAGATCAAGGAGGTGGACCTCTTCGGGCGGCTGGGGAGGCTCTACACGCGGAGAGGGGTCGTGGAGACCCCAACGCTCACCCCGGTGATCAACCCGTCCAAGCCGGTGGTGGAGCCGCAGCAGATCCAGAGGATGGGCTACCAGCTTCTCATGACGAACTCCTACATAATTTACCGTAGCTACGGCGAGCTGGCGAAGGAGGTGGGGGTCCACGGAATCCTGGGTGTCGACGGGCCGGTCTTCACGGACTCTGGAGCGTATCAGCTCATGGTCTACGGTAGGGTCGAGGTGAAGCCCCTTGAGATTGTCGAGTACCAGGTGGAGATAGGCTCCGATATCGGCGTGGTCCTAGATATACCGACTAGGCGCGATACCCCGTACGAGCAGGCCCGTCTCGAGGTCGAGGAAACGCTGAAGCGGGTGCGCGAAGCCCTCTCGCTGGACCTCAAAGGAATGCTGCTAGTGGCACCGGTGCAGGGCGGGACCCACACACCCCTTGTAGCATACGCGGCCAGGGAGCTAGCGGAGCTCCCAGTCGGGATGTACGCTGTTGGGGGCCCCACGCAGCTCATGCAGGAGTATGACTTCAGGGAGCTCGTCAGGCTGGTTATGACGGCGAGGCTTAACCTGCCCTGGGCAGCGCCTCTTCATCTCTTCGGCGCTGGCCACCCCATCATGCTGCCGCTCGCTGTAGCGATGGGTGTTGATACTTTCGACTCGGCCTCCTACGTGCTTTACGCGAGGGACGAGAGGCTTATGACGCCCTATGGCACGCTCAGGCTTTCCGAGGTGGAAGAGCTGCCGTGCTCCTGTCCCGTGTGCTCGAAGCACTCTGCCAAAGAGCTGAAGGAGATGCCCAGGCAGGAGAGGATCAGGCTCATCGCCGAGCATAATCTTTACGTGCTGTTGGAGGAGCTGAGGAGGGTGCGCGAAGCTGTCAGGGAGGGAAGGCTCTGGGAGTTGCTGGAGAGCAGGGCTGGTGCACACCCCTCGATGATGGAGGCGCTGAGGGAGTACGTGCGGTACTCGAGGTTCATAGCCGCTAAGCACCCTGTGACCCGGTCCCCGGTTAGAGGCTTGTTCTTTACAAGCAGGCTCAGCAGGTACCGCCCCGAGGTTGTGAGGCACCACGAGAGGCTTAAGTACAGGGTGGAGAGAACGCAGGACCTCCTTCTCCTGTTCGAGGAGACGCCCCAGAAGCCCTTCACAAGGGCGGGCCTCGTGAAGGAGCTCATGCTGCAGGACCCGGAGATTTTTCAGGTGAGCGATGCGGCAGTGCTCTCGTACCCCTTCTCCGTGATACCCCTGGAGCTCGACGGCGTCTACCCGCTCTCGCAGTACGAGGCCTCGCGGAATGTGCTTGATTCAGCTATGGACGAGATAGCGGCGGACGTCCTCTGGTACGTCCTGAACAAGGGGTACAGGGGTGTAGTGCTCGTATACTACACCCTCCCCGAGAGGCTCGTTAGGAAGCTGTCCGAAAGCCTGGCGGCGGAGGAGGTGCTATTCCTTGGGGTCCGCGTCGAAAACTACCAGGAGGTTCTCAGCAACCCCAGGCCCCTAGCCGCTAGGATACGCGCGGCGCTGCAGACCCTGCAGGACCTCATACGTGGTAGGCTGGAGGCTCCCGCTCCCTCATGAGCTCGCTGATCTTCTTCTCAAGCTCCTCGTACCTTCTCTCCAGCAGCTCTGCCTCCTCCACAAGCCTCGAAACATCCACCCTGAGGCCTACGAGCTGCCCTGCCACCTCCACCGCTCGACTGGCAGCCAGCGGGTCAGGCCTATCCGCGGCCGCGTAGGGGAGTATCGCAAGCGCGGGGTGCTCGTGGGCTTCGTAGAACGCGAGCATGTAGGCCAGCGGCCCCACGATGCCGAGCCCCTCCTCGATAACCTTCAACTTCTCCATCTTGTGGCCGTACTTAGCCCTGAAGCTGCTCGTCGGAGCCACTCTCAAGAGCTCTCCCTCCTCCGATGCGAACCTCTTGTCCAGGCCGCCGAAGAGAATTGAGCACTCGACCCCTAACCTCACCACTTCCTCGGCGAGCGCCAGGCTCACGAGGCTCATGTCCTTCTGCGAGAGCGGTACATTCGCGACGAAGAAGAGGAACTCATCCTTAGAGTACAGCTCGTAAGGCGCGATAACTCCCTCCCTAACCGTCACGAAGGGCTGCATGTAAGGCGAGATCACAAACCCGACTCTTCGGGCGCCGATGCTGTCCACAATGTACCTAGTCGCTATCCACCCTACCTGACCTACTCCGTGAAACCCCGTCATGAAGGTCCTGGCCTCAACGCGCTCACTGAGGATTACCTTCACGCTGCCGAGCTTCTCGATCAGCATACAGCTCTGAATGAAGTTTCATGCTTTTTTAGCGCTTCTGCACTCGGCGCAGAGGCGCGCGCTTGGGAGAAACGAATAAAAACCGTGCGGTGAGGGTGGAGGGGGTTGAGAGCTTATGGGCGTCTACCACGGCAATGATCTGAGGAAGATAACTGGAGGGATGAAGGGCAGGCATGTCAAAGTGAAGCGGAAGTACTGGATGGGCCGCTACCCCACGCTCACCGTGATCGGAGAGAAGAACGAGGTAAAGGTTATCCGGACTAAGGGTGGTGGGAGGAAGCTGAGGCTCAAGGTCGTCGCTGAGGCCAATGTCTACGTGCCCAAGGAGGGCAGGACCGTGAAAGCGAAAGTGATCAAGCTCCTGGATAATCCTGCTGACAGGAACCTTGCTAGGAGGGGCATAGTGACCAAGGGCGCCATTATTCAGACCTCCCTGGGTAAGGCTGTTGTGACCTCCAGGCCCGGGCAGGACGGCGTGCTGAACGCCGTTCTCATCGAGTAGCACTTTGAGGCGTTACTGCTAGCAGCACCGCGGTGAATGTTCTTGAGGAAGAAGGACGGCTACGTGCTCTGGCCCGCGTACTTCGATGCAACACATCCCAGGAGTAAGGGGAGGAAAGTCCCCCTGAGCCTCGCGGTTGAAAAGCCTTCTCTCAGCGAGCTTATAGAGGCGGCGAGGGCGGCTGGCTACGCTCAGGTGGTTGCCGAGGAGCAGGCGAGGTACCCCGCCTACTGGTACGAGCAGCCTGGGAGAGTGGTCGTAAAATCCAGCGAGAAGAAGTCAGAGGTTATAAAGAGGATAGCTAGGGCTCTCGTAGAGCTCAGAAAGGCTAAAAAAGCTAAGAGGTGAACTTCCGGAGCTCCTCGCGCACAATCTCCGAGACCAGCTTGCCGTCAGCCCTGCCTCTTACCTTCTCCATGACCAAGCCCATGATTCTTCCGAAGGCTCTCTCACCCCTCTCGCGTATGTACTCCGAGTTCTCCGCCACAATCTCCCTTACGATTCTTCTCACCTCCTCCTCGGATAGAGAACCTCCCAGGGACCTCAGAGCCTCCTCCACGGTCATCGCAGGGTTGGTCGCCAGGAGCTTGAGCACATCGGGGATTGCTTCCTTAGCCATAGTCCCTCGTGCCACTTGAGCGAGCACGGAGGAGAGGTGCTCCTCAGTGATGTTTTCCACGGGCACGCCCTCCCTGCGCAGGCTCACCAGCGTGTTTGTGAGGGTGGATGCCACTAGCAGCGGAGGCGCTCCAGTCTTCTCTACCAGCTCCTCGAAGAGGTAAAGCTGCTGGGTGTCGAAGAGCTTCCATGCCATGTCCTGGGGCAGTGAGTACTTCTCCACTAGGCGCTCAAGGGTCTTCTCAGGCGGCTCGGGCAGCTCCCTCTGCAGCTTCTCAAGCCACTCACGCGTGATCCTTATGGGGCGCACGTCGGTCTCGGGGTACATCCTTGCGCTCCCAGGCCTTGGTCGCATGTACCGGGTTGTACCGTCAGGATTGGCGGCCCGGGTTTCCTCAGGCACGCCCTGGAGCGCCTCCAGGGCTCTCTCCCAGGCTGCTCTCAGAGCCTCCTCGGCTTTCTCCCGGCTCTCGAACACCAGGATGAAAGCGTCTAGGTCTCCGCACCCAAGCACCTTCCTCACCTCCTCGACCTCCCTCTCCGTGATCCCATAGCCGGGTAGCTCGTCGCTGTGGAAGAGCCCGCCAACCTCAGCCCAGTAGCGCGCGCGGTCGGCGAGCTCCGTGCCGAGCCTCCTCCCAGGCTGTATCTCACGACCCAGAAGCCCCTTGAAGCCCGGGAGCCTCAGCGCCATGGCGACACCCCCCGCGGAGATCGCCTGCTTGGCGATGCGCGACTTCGTCTCCGCGAAGACATGGGTCACGTCTACAGGCTTGAACTCCAGGGCTTCCCGAGTAACACCGCGCCTGGCTAGCTCGTCCCTGATCTCCAGCAGGCTGCGCTGCCTGAGAGCCTCGTAGGCGACGACCTTGGGTATGAGGTCCAGGTACTGCACCCCCTTGACCTCGATCTTCGCACCTCCCTCGACTGAGATGTTGAGATCCTGCCTTATGCTGCCCAGCTCTCTTTTCACGCGGCCCAGGGAGCGCAGGAGAAGACCTATCCTGAGTGCAACCTCCCTAGCCTCCTCGGGGCTGCTTATCACGGGCGCTGTGGCGACCTCTATGAGCGGGGCTCCGAACCTGTCGAGCCTGTACGTGATCGTTCTCGTGCTCTTATCCTCTGAGATCTTCCTTGCCGCGTCCTCCTCAAGGCAGATGGTCTGGATAGGCACAATCTTGTCGCCCACCTTGATGCTCCCTCCAACGGCGACCAGGACTGTGCGCTGGAAGCCGGTAGTGTTGGAGCCGTCGATCACAATCTTCCTCATGACGTGTATCTCGTCGAAGACGTGGGCACCCACCATCAAGGCGAACTTTATCGCGAGCTCCAGAGCCTCGCGGTTCAGCTCGTGCGGAGGCTCTTCGTCCATCTCCACCAGGCAGGTGGTTGGGTTGTAGCACTCGTAGAGGTAGCTCACGCCCTTCTCGTACTCGAAGAGCGCCGCGGGGTCCACCTCCCCCATCTCGCTCTTGGCGAGCCTGAGCCTCCTCCAGATCTTGATCTCGCCAGGCTCCTGCGTCAACTTAGTGGGGCAGGAGCAGAACAGCTTCTCGGCGGTATCCAGCATCTGGTGGATCTCTAGCCCGCACTTTATCCTCGGCAGCTCTGCTCCCGGCACCTGCCTCACCCTTGCGCGGGTGTGCGTATTGCGTGCTCCCACCACATAGCCCCTGGGTACGTGATGTACTCTGTCCTCTTGGACGTCTCGTAGGCCAGGTTCTCGCGGAAGAGCCTCTTGGCTTCTTCCACGTCCTCCGTCTGACCGAGGATCCAGCTTAGCTTTGCAAAGGCTGTCTCGGGCAGCATGTCCTCTGCCGGTACAACGCCTGCTTCCAGCAGCTCCACGCCCGTCCTGTAGACGTTCATGTTCACACGCCCCCACAGGCACTGCGTGGTCATAACCACAACGACCCCGTCCTTAACGAGCTTCCTCACAACCTCAATGAGCTCGCTGCGCACATGCCCAAGCCCTGTGCCCTCCAGCACCAAGCCCCTGTAGCCTCTCTCCCCGTAGAACTCGAGCACGTCCCCGGGCATGCCCGGGTAGAACTTCACCAGGGCAACCTTGTCGCTAAACCTGGGGTGGACCTCGACCTCGTCGCTCCTCGGCTTGTACTCCCCCAGGAGCACCTTGAGCTCCCGGGAGACCACGTCCACCCGAGCAAGTGGGAGACTGTTTATGCTCATGAAGGCGTCTCTCCTACTCGAGTGCATCTTCCTCGCTCTCACCCCCCTATGCGCGAGAACCACCCTGTCGTCGGGGCTGCCGTGCATGGCTATGACGGACTCCGCGAAGGGGGCCTGCGCAGCTACCAGGGTAGCGCCTATCACGTTCACTGCAGCATCGCTGGAAGGCCTGTCCGAGGAGCGCTGAGCACCAGTAAACACCACAGGCCCTGGCAGCTTCCTGGCAGCGAACGCCAGCGCAGCCGCTGAGTAGTGCATGGTATCCGTGCCGTGGGCCACCACGATGCCCGCGGGAGCCTCGGTTTCAAACACTTTTTTGACGTGCTGCGCCAGCTGTGACCAGTGGCTCGGCGTCATGTCCTCGCTGAATATGCTGAAGAGCGTCTCCGCTGAGATCACAGCGATCTCCTCGAGCTCCGGTATCATGGAGTAGATCTCCTCTGCCGAGAAGTAGGGGTACACAGCTCCAGTCACGTAGTCAACCCGCGAGGCTATCGTGCCCCCTGTACCCAGGAAGTGGACCCTGGGCAGCCCCTCCCCCACCTTCGCGGTCGCCCCCGGTTTTCCCTCCAGGGTGGCAGCGTACTCGCCCAGTACATCCACGTCTGCTACGCGGCTCACGTGGACGCCTACGTTGTAGCCGTTGTCCAGCTTGAGAACGAGCACCTCCCTGTCCCCGACGCGGGGCCGCGGCATCACTATCCCCCTCAGCTCCACCCCGTCGCTAAGGCGCAGGCGCACCCTAGAGAACACTCTGACTCCGTGCTCTCTCATCCACTTCACAACCTCATCGCTGTAACCGCTCGCCTCCAACCCCACCGACCCCGTGAGCCTGGCGGGCGGCAAAGGCTATAACGCTTGCTCGTTCGACGTCGTGCGATGAGCTTCCCGCACGAGGAGCACAGGAGAGCGGCTCCAGCCCAGATCAGGTTCGCCTTCGTAACCGTCAGCACCTCACGCTACAACGCTCGGAGGAGGGGGGAGGTCGTCGACGACGAGTCGCTTCAGGCAGCTGTCAAAGCGCTTTCCGAGAAGGGGTATCCGATCGTTAAGTACGAGCTTATACCCGACAGCCCTAGGCACATACTCAGGGTCCTTGCAGACCTAGTGGAGCGCGAGGACGTGGACGTGATAGTTTTCTCGGGGGGCACAGGCCCTGCGCCGAGCGACGTTACTGTAAGCACGCTAAAGCCGCTCTTCGAGAAGGAGCTGGAAGGCTTCGGCGACCTCATGAGGTTTCTCAGCTTCTTCGACGTTTCCTCGGCAGCTTTCCTGTCGTCCGCCACAGCCGGAATAATTAGGGGCAAGCTCGTTTTCGCCCTACCTGGGTCTCCCAGAGCCGTCGAGAGAGCGCTGCGGAGCCTGATAATACCGGAGGTCGGCCACGCGCTGGCTGTGGTTAGGCGGGGCTAGCGCGCGTGGAAAATATCTTTTTTACTTGCCGCACCTCACGGAGAGGTATGAGCGAAAAAATTGGCGTCAAGATGGTCGATATAACAGAGAAGCCGGAGGTCTACAGGGAGGCCACGGCTAGGGGCTTCATAAGGCTCAGAAGGGAGACTGTCAGGGCGATAGTCGAGGGCAGGGTGCCTAAGGGCGATGTCATTACGGTCGCGAAGACAGCTGCCATCCTGGCTGTGAAGAGGACCTGGGAGCTGATCCCGCTGTGCCACCCCATCCCCATCACCGCGGTGGATGTCGGCATCGAGGTTAGGGATGAGGGGCTGGAGGTCGTTGTAACGGTTAAGTCGAGTGGTAAGACGGGGGTAGAGATGGAAGCCCTAACGGGGGCTAGCATCGCCCTCCTGACGATCTGGGATATGGTGAAGGCTCTTGAGAAGGACGAGAGGGGGCAGTACCCCACCACCGCAATAGAGGAGATTAGGGTTGTGGAGAAGCTGAAGAGGCCTGAGCCCGAGGGACGCGCTTAGAGTCGCCGAGTATCCAGTACTCCCCGTCCTCCCTTCTCTCTAGCTTCCAGACGAAAGCCTCGTGCTTAACCCTCTCGAGGATCTCCCCGAGAGCCTCTAGAGCCTCGCGGCGCCCCCTCGATGCAGCAGCTATGAAAAGCACCGGCTCCCCAACTCTCGCGAGCCCCCTCTTATGGTACACCCTGACGCAGGCTAGGCCGTGCTTCTCAGCTTCCTGCTCGCATATCTTCTGCAGGGCGAGGGACGCCTGCGGCTCGAGAACCTCATACTCAAGGGATTCGACACGCCTACCCTCGACAACTCCCTTCACCCTGCCCACAAACACGGCAAGAGCACCCACATCGTCTCCTAGCGCGGAGAGAGCTTCCTCCAGCAGCTCCCCGGGGCGTATCTCGTCTCTAAACCCGCAGCCAACACTAGGGTTTCGAGCGCCCGCGCTCACAGGCTGCTAGAAGCATCCAGGCCCTTGAAAACGTGTCGCTCACCCCGGGCTCTCTCAGCCTCCTGAAATGGGGGGCATTATCACGACCTCCGAGTTGTCCGGCACCTCCTCCTCCAGCTCTGCTACCTTGCCGTTTACTAGTGCGATGAAATCCCCCCTCTCCAGGTACTCCTTTAGGCCGTTGTACCTCTCAGAGAGCACACGGACGAGGTCCCGCAGCCTAGCCCCGCCCGGCAGCTCGACTCTCTCCTCCCTTCTCGCGGCGATATCCCTGAACAGCGAGATGTACTTTACCGTGACCTCCAGGGGTGCTCACCTCAGCAGCAGCTCTCTCACAAACCTCTTGTACATCTCGATGTCCTTAATGTACACGAACTCCCCCTCTGAGTGGATGTTCGTCCCGCTGCGAATGGTTCCAAAGGCTATCACATCCATGCCGAACTCGTCGAAGAACGTCCCATCGTTGCCGCCGAGCTCGGCCGCCACACCAACCTCGCCCTGCATGCCGCAGGCTCTGTAGGCCCGCCTAGCCGCCTCCAGCACCTCAGCCTTAAACTCCTCGTTCTTCGTGTACCACCCGCGCTGCGCGCTGAAAACCTCCAAGGAGGCGTTAACAGCGGTTCTCGCCACAGCTGCTGAGAACGCCGAGTATAGCTCGCCGAGCGCCTCCTCCAGGCTCTCCTCGGGGATTAACCGCATGTCGAAGCCCGCCCAGGCCTCTCCAGGAATCCTGTTGTGCTTCTCAGGCTCGGAGGGCGGCAGCTTGAGAATAGTTACGGAGAACCTACCCCAAACCCTTGCCACAGGGCTGCCCGGCGGGGCGGGCAGGCTTGAAACCTTCCTCGCCCTCTGCTCCTTGAACCCCCTGAGCGCGTGCAGGAGCTCGACTAGGTCCTCCGCGGCATTCCTCGCCTCGAAGGGGTACCCGGCGTGCCCCGACCTGCCCCTAACCTTAATCCACCCTGCCACAACGCCGCTAGCACCTATGCTCACGTACTCGGAGCCGGAGTCCACGATTATAACGCGGTCCCAGCGGTAGCCCTTCTGCAGCAGCGCTCTCACTCCCGCGCCCCCCACCTCCTCGTCGCCAGTCACCACGAGGACAGGGTTGTACCTCAGCTTCCCCGCCTCGCCTGCAAGCTCCGCCAGCCCGCCCAGCACGGCCGCTATCGCGGACTTATCGTCGGCAGCCCCCCTGCCGTAAACCCTATCCTCCGTGACGACAGGCTCGAACGGGTCCACCTCTCGGCCCTCTAACCGCCAGGGCCCCCTAGCAGGCACTACGTCGTAGTGGGTTACGAACGCCAGGGAGGGCTTGTTCGGGGCCTCCGGCAACCTAATCAGCAGCGTGGGTACTTCCCCGTTGAGGAGGTCCACCACCTCGACCAGGAGGCCTGCCTCCTTGGCAGTCCTGGCGATGAGGTCTGCCACCTCCCTGTAGTTCCTCCGGATTATGCTGCCGTCATCGGCGAAGAGGGAGACCGAGGGTATCCTCACCATGTCGGCGAGGAACTGGATCACGTCCACACCTGCCACCCGGCACCACCTCGCGCTTCTCCCTACAGCACCTCGTCGAAGAGCGATTTTAGTGCTTCTACGATTGCAGGCGCCACGGTGATTCGGGAGACTGGGGACGGCACAGTATCTGTTGCAACAACCTCTTCCACGCCGCTGCTCATCATGAGGTCCAGCGCCCCTTTCACCATAACCGCGTGGGTGCACGCAGCAAAGACCCTGGAGGCGCCCTGCCTAAGCACGGTGCTCGCCGCCAGCGCGACGGTGCCGCCGGTGCTGATTATATCGTCGACTATGAGCACGTCCCTGCCCTGCACATCCATGCTCTTCGGCTGCGCTCTCACCTCGCCGGTGACCCTGTCCCTCTCCTTCACCAGGTAGTCGTAGTCAGCGCTTAGGTGCTCCGCCACGATCTTTGCCCTCTCGAGAGCGCCCGCATCGGGGGCCAGGACTAGCGGGCTCCTCAGCCTTCCCTTGAAGTACTCCGCCACCTCCCTGCTTGGCATGGCGTTCCTGTGGGGGATGCTCAAGTGCTCGCTGAGAGCCGAGGGCTTGTGCACGTCGACGACGACGAGACCCGTGGCCCCGGCAGCCTCAATACTCCTCAGAATTACCTTTACGCTGATGGGCTCGCCTTCCAGGAACCTCTTGTCCTGCCTGGCGTACGCCAGGTAGGGCACCACTACGAACAGCCCCTCCGGCTTCAAAGCGGAGATCGCTTCCAGCGCGAGTAAGAGCTTCACGAAGTTCTTGTCCTGGGGGGGATGTAGGGAGGCCACTAGGATCGCGGGTCCCTCCGGGCGCTGCGGCACTCTGACGTAGCTCTCCCCATCGGGGAACTCCTTCCCCTCGAGAAGGACTACCCTGTCGCCTATAGCCCTCCCGATCCTGGCGGCGAGACCGTTCGAGCTGTCGAGCGCGTAGACGGTCATCGTGGTCAACGCTTGTAGGGGCTAGAAAAACATTCACGGTCAGATGCGGCCGCTGAGCACCGAATGGAAGATCTGGCCTGAGGAGACGCCGCCGTCGCCTGGGGGGAGTTTCCGCGGCAGCAGGACGTTATCCCGGCCGAGAACGTCCCTCAGCCCCCTCACTATGAAGCTGTTCACCGCGGCCCCTCCTGAGACGACGACCCTCTTGGCTCCCTGCTCCCTGGCGATTAGGCCTAGGCACCTCCCAAGGCTTTGCTGCACGCTGCGCGCGAGGTCTCTCGGGTGCACCGAGGAGAACTCGCCCTCCACTAGCCTCAGGAGGAACTCACCTGTAAGGACTATGCCGTCTTCGACCTCGAGTGGGAGCTCCACGAAGCTGCCACCCCAGCTGTACTCTTCGAGCATTATTGCCGGCTCTCCCTCGTAGGTTCGCTCGTAGGCAACGCGGAGCGCTGCTGCGACAGCGTCCAGGAAGCGCCCAGCGCTCGACGTTCTCGGCGCGCTCTCGACCTGCCGAGCAGCGAGCCTCGCCTCAGCAAGGCCTCCTGGCAGCAGCTCATGATAACCCCTGCTGAGGAAGAGCGAGAGCCCATCCTCAGGGTTTGAGTTCCTAACGAGCGCGCCGAGCAGCATTCTCGCAGGGTAGTACGCGGCCTTATCCCCTCCGGGCATGGGCAGGTACTCCAGGTGGCCAAGGCGCCTGTAGCTGGAGTCCTCGGATATGTGGATCACCTCCCCGCCCCAGACTTGCCCGTCGTCGCCGTAACCCGCCCCGTCGATGGCCACGCCGTACGCCTCGGGGAGCCCGTACTCGAGCATCACTGCTGCGATGTGCGCTACGTGGTGCTGTACCTCCACGTAGTCGGCCTGCCACCTGTCCGCGAGCTCCCTGGCGAGCTCTCTCGTGGGGTAGAGGGGGTGCTTGTCCGCGATCACAAGCCCCTCCTCCATCCTCAGGTTGTAGGCTCTGACGAAGAACTCGATCGCCTCGAGTAGGAACTCCAGAGTCTCGATGTTCTCGATGTCGCCTATGTGCTGCGTCGGTATCACGTAGCCTTCGGTAGCAATGGCCGCGGTGTTCATCAGCATCGGCCCCACCGCGACGGCACTCCTCCTCACGGGGCGAGGTAGCCTGAGCCACCGTGGAGCGTAGCCCCTGCTCCGCCGCAGGAATGTCACATCCCCGTCCGTGAATCTGACCACGCTGTCGTCCACCCTGTTCACTATCCTGCGGTTGTGCAGCAGGAAGTAGTCGGCCACGCCTCTGAGCTTCCTCAGGGCCTCCTCCTCGTCTTTGACTATAGGCTCCCCGCTCTCGTTGCCGCTGGTCATCACTAGGAACTTGTCCCTCGTCTCCAGGAGCAGCAGGTAGTGCAAGGGTGTATAAGCAAGCATGACGCCCAGGCTCCTCAAGCCGGGCGCTACTAGCTCGGACACAGGGCTGTCCTCGCGCCTCGGCAGGACCACTATGGGTCTTGCGGGGCTCTCCAGCAGCTCTCTCGCCCTATCATCCACCTCTACGAGCCTGCTGGCAGTTCCCGCATCCAGGGCCATCAGAGCTAGAGGCTTCCTCGGCCGCTTCTTCCTCCTCCTGAGCTTCATCACCACCTCGTCGTCCGAAGCCAGCAAGGCTAGGTGGAAGCCCCCTATCCCCTTAACGGCTACTATGTACCCCTCGTCCACGAGCTTAGCTGCCTCGCGCAGTGGGTCGCTGGTGGGAACCGGCTCGCCGTCGCCCGCCACCAGGTACAGCCTGGGACCGCACCGGGGGCACGAGATCCCCTGTATGTGGAAGCGCCGCACGTTTGACTCGTCCTCGTACTCCTTCAGGCACTCATCGCAAAGCGGGAAGTCCCTCCATGAGGTGTTTTCCCGGTCGTAGGGCGGCTTGTACATCGCGGAGAACCTGGGGCCGCACCACGCGCAGCTGTGGAAGGGGTAGCGGTACCACCTCGAGGCAGGGTCTAAGACCTCCCTCAGACAGTCCTCGCACACCCCGAAGTCTGGCGGGATCATTGAGATCTTCTCCCTCTCGCCTAAGCTCCTCTCTATCCTGAACCCTGCGTAGCCGCGTGGCTCCTCGCAGCGAACTTCCATCTCCTCTATCTCGGCTGCTCGGGGTGTCCTGTCCCTGAGGGCCTTCACGAACTCCTCCACACTGTCGGCAGCCCCCTCGACCCAAATCTCGACCTCGGATCCTCCAAGGTTTCTCACGTAGCCGCTGAGCCCCAGGCTCGTGGCCAGCCTGTAGACGTGGGGGCGGAAACCCACCCCCTGAACAATGCCGACGACTCTCACCCGTGCTGCGGTGCAGCGCATCGTAGCAGAACCCTCTCAGCCCGCCTGGGAGTCTGCCTTAAAGCCTTTGCTCCTGGCGCGCAGCCTGCGAACCCCCCCTCTCAGGCTGTACGCCTTGTAGCCGAGCAGCCGGAGGCTGTAGGCAACCTCCCTGCTGAGCCCGCCCTCATCGCAGACGATCACTATCGGTCTACCCCCTGCTGCCCTGCCGGCAAGCTCGAGAACCTCTTCCACGCTCGCGTTGATGCTTCCAGGCAGGTGCCACTCCGCGTACTTCTCAGGAGGTCTCACGTCCACGATCAGGCTACCCTCGGGAACAGAGTCTATGTCCACATCGGGCACCTCGAGGCTTCCCGGGTCCAGGCTCTTCAAGTCGTAGACCTCGAGGCTCCTCATCAGCTCCTCCAGGAGTCGGGGCGCCACCCTGCTTTCGTTGACAAGCGCTTCCTCGAGGGTGCAGGCGGTCCTCGGGTGGTAAGAGAAGACTCCGCAGACCTCCTTGACTCTTGAGGCTTCCTCGTAAACTCCTATCTCACGAGCCACCCTGATTATCTCCTCCTTGTCGAAGCCTATTAGAGGCCTGAAGACGGGCATCGCCGCGGCAGGATCGATCGCGTAAAGATTCTTCAGAGTCTGGGAGGACACCTGCCCCAGGCTCTCCCCCGTGACGATCGCGTAAGCACCTATCTCTCGCGCCACCTTCTCTGCCACGCGGTACATGTACCTCTTCAGCACCACGCCGAGAACCCTCGTGTCAACGGCTCTCCTCAGCTCGGAGAGCAAAGGCCTGAAGTCCACGACGTACAGCCTCGGCCTGTAGCCATAGCTCCACCTGTCCGCCAGGATTTTCACTACCCTCATGACGTAGCGCTTCGTGAGATCCCCAGCGAGGTTGCAGAACAAGTAGTGCACCTCAGCCCCCCTCTTCAGCATGTACCACGCGGCTACCGCGGAGTCGAAACCCCCTGAGACCAAGGCGAGGACTTTGCCCTCCGTCCCAACGGGCAGACCGCCGTGCGCCGGTATCACCTCGGTGTACAAGTACGCCCTGTTGCCGCGCACCTCCACGTGCGCGGTCACCTCGGGGTTGCTCAGGTCCACCCCAGAGGAGTACGGCAGGAGCCTCGCGCCCAGCAGCCTCTCCAAGTCGATCGACGTGAAGCCCTCCGCACCCACACGCCTAGCCCTCACCGCGAACCTCTTCCCAGCCACAGCGGTCTTGAAGAAGCTCTCAGCAGCGTCCAGGAGCTCTTCTAGCGTCTTGTAGCGAACCTCGAGCGCAGGGGAGAGGGACCATATCCCGAAGACTCTCCTCAGAGGCTCCAGCGCCTCTCTCCCAGCGTAGACGTATATCCTCCCATACTCCCTCACCACATAAGCGCTTATACCCTCTGCTCTGAGCGCCTCCCTGATGTTCCTCAGCAGCACTCTCTCAAACCTGCCCCTGGTTCTGCCCTTGAGGGTCACCTCGCCGAGCCTGACCAGGATGACCTCCCTTGCCTGCCCGCGGACCATCAGCTTTCTGCAAGTAACCGATTTCTACCAGGGTAATAGGTGTTGTTGCGGTGCGGTATGGAGATCGTGCTGGGCACGTGGGACTTCGTACTTCTAGTCGTTGGCGTTGTGGGGCTTGTGCTGCTCCTCGTTATCATAGCGCTTGAGTACCACTACTGGCGCATGCGCAGGCAAATGAAAGGAATAATTGCCCCCGCCAGGCGCTGACCACGCTGTGCTAAGCGAAGAAATCTTCGAGAGGATACGCGAGGAGGCCAGGAAGCACTACAAGCACCAGCACCACGACTTCTCGCACGCGGAGAGAGTGTGCAAGCTAGCGGTGAGAATAGCACGAGAGCTTCACGAGCCCGTGGATCTCGACGTCCTCAGGGCTGCCGCGCTGCTGCACGATGTGGCCAGAGCGTACGAGGATGAGGGGCTTGTGGAGGATCACGCGAGGGAGGGGGCCAGGATCGCGCGGGAGATACTCAGAAAGGTTGGCTTCCCGGAGGAGAAGATCGAGAAAGTCGCCTATTGCATCGAGGTGCACAGGTTCAGGGAAGGTGCTGTCCCCGAAACCCTCGAAGCCAAGATACTGCAGGACGCGGACAGGCTGGACATGCTGGGGGCTGTTGGCATAGCAAGGGTATTCGCAAGAGCTGGCTGGTCGAACACCCCCCTCTACGATCCCGGAATCCCGCCCAAGCCGCACTACGACGGAAAATCAGCTACCGCTATCAACCACTTCTACGAGAAGCTCCTGAGGATCAAGGACACCATACACACGGAGCCCGCCAGGAGAATAGCTGAGGAGAGGCACAGCTTTATGGTGCAGTTCCTGGAGCGCTTCCTCAAGGAGTGGGAGGGAGAGCTCTAGGAGGGCGCTCAGAAGCGACGGCCCAAAACATCCAGGCGTTCTTTTCGGGTTCAACTCATCACAGCGCATGAATCGTAGAGGGCTAGAGGGTTAAAGTCTTAGCGGTGCGCTCCGCGCGCAAAAACCTTTTACTCCCCCAGCTTTTCGTTGAAGCGAGGCCGCGGTGGTGTAGCCTTTGGCAGCACGCCGGCCTGTGGAGCCGGTGGTCCCGGGTTCGAATCCCGGCCGCGGCCCCATGCGCGTATCGCCGCTTCCCCAGCCTCTTCTGCGCGCTAGCTTTTTATCGCGGTGTCTTCTTTCCGGGAAGCTGAGGAGGGCTGTGTTAACGCGGAGCGATATCGAGAAGAAGGTAAAGGCGATGTTCAAGGGCTTCGATACTCTCGACGTGCAGCTTGAAGGGGGTAAGGTGAGGATCAGCCTGAGCGGCGTCGGGGAGTCCCCGAACGAGCTTTTCACCAAGCTGGGGGACCTTGTCTCTGCGCTGAGCAAGGTTGAGGGTTTAAGCAACATCGACGTTATTGTAAGCATGGAGGGTAGTGCTTACGGAGTAGAAGTGGAGATCTACTAGGTGCGTTCTCACAACCAGTTTTCTTCCTTATTGTCTCTTTTCACTCAGTGCACATCGAGTGCATCACAAGGCAGAGAGTTCCCTCAGTATGACAGCCCATAGCTTTGCTGCAAGCGCTGAGGTCGTGCTCCCAGCGTCCAGAAGAGGGTTTACCTCGACTATGTCGACTCCCGCGATTTCACTCTTTCTCTTACCCACTAAGGCCTTCAAAGCCGCTACAAGCTCCTCGGGTGTCCCTCCTAGGGGCTCCGGGCTCCCCACACCTGGAGCGTAAGCGGGGTCCACATAGTCTATATCTATGGATACGTAGACCTTGTAGCCCTCTTTCAGCGAGCTTAAGAGATTTTCTGCGTCTCCTGCGATGACTATGTTATCTCTAGAGGATGCGAAGGACCATTCCTCTCTCGAGAAGGCCCTCGGCCTGAAGTACACCACGCGGAGCTGCGCGACCTCTTCGACCAACCTCCGCATCACTGTGGCGTGAGAATACTTGCAGCGCACCGGATACTCGTCTCTTAGGTCTAGGTGCGCGTCAAAGACGACCAGCTGCACCTCGCCGAAGACCTCCGCCGCTGCTTTCACCACAGGGTATGTGACGAAGTGGTCGCCACCGCATACTGCCAGGACCTTGCCGCTGGTAAGGACTTCGCGGGCAATACCCCCTAGCACCTCGGTGAGCACTCTATGGTCTACCACCAGGGGTATGTCGCCCGCGTCGCAGAAGTCCGCTTCCTCCGAGTCCCTTCCCGTAGTTGGGTCGAAGGTCTCGAGCTCCATTGAAGCCTCTCTGACTCTCCTCGGAGCCAGCCTCTGACCAGGTATCCCTGAGGTTGTAGAGTCAAAGGGAGCACCTAGGAATACCACTCGTCCCTCCTCGGGTCTGCACCGCCTGCCGAAGAGGGTGGGGTATACTTCCTCCGCGTAAGTCCTGAGCAGCGGGAGCTGCGCTCTGCTCATGTGCCGCGGTCTGCTGGAAAACGGCTTAAACGTAGCGCGTGCGCGCGCCTCGCAGGGGAATGTTTTTGTACTATCACGCGAGGGTAACTATGGTATGCGGCTCGCCTACGTGCTTATCAACTGCGACATAGGCAAGGAGACTGCCGTCCTGGAGGAGCTTAGGCGCACACAAGGAGTATTGGAAGCGCACCTTCTCTACGGAGTGTACGATGTCATTGCGAAGGTCGCTGGAAGCTCTGACGAGGAGCTGCGCACAATAGTTGTCGAGAGAATCAGGAAGATCCCCGGCGTGCGGCACACCCTCACAATGCCTGTCGTCGACTAGCGCGCGGCGTGGGAGTCGGGGGGCTCCGCAAAAAGGTTTAAAAATATTTCTCAGGGAACCCTCCGCCGCTGGGTCACCACCCTACTTATCCCTGCTTTGCGCGCAGATGCGCGTGAAGTGTGAGAAGTGCGGCAGCCAGCTGGTGGTGGACAAGGGTGTTTACGTGTGCCCAGCCTGCGGCACAGTTTACGGGGTGGTTTTCGACAGCGAGCTCGATGAGGAGCGGTTCAGCGAGGCGAGGCTGGATGGAGTCGTCGGGAGCTTCGTGACAGGTTCCAGGTCGTTAAAGCTGCTTCAGGTGAGGTTGAGCCACGGCGCTAGGGAGCAGGCGCTCTTAAGGGCTAAGAGGCAGCTAGCCATCCTGAAGCACGCTTTAAACCTGGGCGAGCGCGAGTGCAGCGTGATACTCAGTGACT
>JAJHRT010000068.1 GCA_020833575.1 Thermofilum sp.
ATCTATGAGGAGGCGTTTGACGGGGAGAAGCCGGAGGAACGTGGCAGCCGCGGTGGTCTACGTGGCTGGCGAGCTCGAAGGAGCAGTGGTTCCTCTTGCCAGGTACGCGCGCCTGGCAGCAATCCCCGTCTCCTCCCTGAAGGCGAACGTCGACCTAGTGCGGGCTCTCAGCTTCCTTGAAGAACTCGAGGAGGAGTCTCCTGGCGATGCCGCGGAAGAGGGGGGTGCAAGGGATAAGGCTGAGAAAACCCCTCCAGTTGCCATAGACAACCCACCCTCCATCAGGGCATAGGAGGATCGCGGGCAACGATAGCAGGTCCTCCTCACCCCTAACCACCACCATAACCCTGCCCTCTTTCTCCCACATAGCCAGCGCGCGCCTCAGCGCCCTCACGCAGCTGCCGGAGATGCTTGAAGGAGGGTTCTCGCACTCGAGAGCAGCACTGGGGTAGGCTGGGCTCCACTCAAGCGCGACCCTCCTGCTCCTGAAGTCCACGACTGCCACATCCCACCGGTAGTACTGGGAGAAGCTCCTGCTAACCTCATCACCCACGACAACCAGCGGCCGAGAGTCGCCTACGAGGAGTCTCGCCAGGTGCACCGACTCAGGGGGCTCTTCGAACACCAAGAACCCCCAAGAGTAAGACAAAGCCTCCCTTGCGCGCCGCGAGTCCACCAGTCGGTAATGCTTCTCCGCGAACTCCCCTCCGCTCATATGAGCAGTGGGAAGCAGTATCGTAAAATTTAGTTTTATTGCGCATGAGAAAGCATTGGCGCGGTGCTGCTCACCGTTTACTCCGCCTCCTGTACAGAGCTATGCGCTCTCTCCGGTTTCAGCGAGCACGTCGCGGCAAGCCGGCTTCTCTGTCAAAAATTTTAAAGCCCCCGGGAAGTTTATCCCTAGGCGGCCGTAGTCTAGCCTGGTAGGATGGCGGCCTTCCACGCCGCAGATCCCGGGTTCGAATCCCGGCGGCCGCACCACACCTCTAGGCGTTCTCGCCGTAGACAATTGCGGGGTAAGAACCGTGCCTATGCGGTTTGCGATGAGAGGAGAGAATTCACGTGCTACAAGCTGGTAGCCCGGCGGGGATTCGAACCCCGGATCTGCGGGGCCAGAGCCCGCCATGCTTGGCCGCTACACCACCGGGCTTCGCTGGACATAGTATAAGGGAGTGTTTTTAAGGTTTGCTGGGGGGTGAGCACCCGCGCTATCCTTTTAAGATGCTGGGCGCTGACCTCCAGGGGTTTCGCTTGAGGGTGCGCAGGCTCAGGGGGCTTGCAGTGTACTTTGTGAACAAGGATGAGGAGGTGACAATGCTCGACCTTAGGGTGGCTGGGCTTGCGCCTGTGCGCCCAAGGGGTGAGTACTCCCACTACTTTGAGCAGCTCCTCAACGCGCTGCAGGAGATAGTCCGCCCTAGCGGCGGAGGGAGGCTTCGCAAACTGGTTCTGAGGCTCCGGACGTCAGCACGAAGCCGTGGTGCTGGCCCACTAGTTCTAGCGCTCGCTATAGTGAGCGGAAGGAAGGTGCTCAGCGTGGCACTGGGCTCCACGGTGCACGGCGCCCTGTTCACAATCGATGAGCGGTTGAGGAATGCTGGCTGGCAGCGAGCATTTTACATGGAGGTGAAGCCTACAAGGGTTCAGCATACCGTCCAATAGCCAGCCGCCGGTGCGCGCCACGTCACGCTGCGATTTCGAAGCGCCGCTCCCGGAGCACTTTGCTGCGCGGAAGCCCCCATTGCTGTGCTTTATGGTTCCCGTGCAGCCGCGGGGCAGCAAATCGCCGCGTTAGCTCGCGGAAACCTTAAATCCTCCCTCTTTTCTTGAAGTGGTGGCGGGGGTGCCCGAGCTAGGTCAAAGGGGGCGGACTGAGGCCGCGTAAGCGTCAGATCTCCGCTGGCGTTGGCCTGCCCGGGTTCGAATCCCGGCCCCCGCACCACCGATTTTTTTCCGGATCGCACCTCCCATGAGGAGGTACAGTTTCACCCCCCGGAGAGGAGTCGTGGTCACCCCGAAGACCGCTGAGGTCCTCCTAACGGCTCAGGGGTGCGTTCACGTTCCTGCGAACTTCGGTCTCGTGGTTGTCGAAGCGTGCGCAAGCTCTCACCACGTGGAGCTTATCTTCGAGCAGGGTAGCGTGGAGATTACTCATGAGGCGTTGACGAGGTTGGCCAGGTCGGACAAACTGCTCTACGCGGGCTCAGAAGGCGTGTACTTCCTGGAGGTGAGAGCGCAGAGCTACTATAAGCTTCGCTACCTTGGTGAAGGGGTAGCACCCACGGTCGAAATCGACGGCATACACATGCATAACATAGTGGGGACGGACCCCTTGAGCGACGCAAGGAGGAAGGTCGAGCTGGCCGGGGTGAGAAGGGGTGCTCGTGTGCTTGATGTGTGCACAGGGCTTGGCTACACAACCTCTCAGAGCCTTCTCCGCGGCGCCAGCGTGGTCACGGTGGAAAAGGACGAGAAGGTGCTCTGGCTCGCCGAGCATAACCCCTTCTCGGCTTTGCTCGAAAAAGCCGAGCTTATCCTCGGTGACGCATTCGAGGTCCTAGACGAGCTGGAGGACGAGTACTTTGACAACGTTATCCACGACCCACCCACGCTCGCCCTCGCTGGAGAGCTCTACAGCCTTGAATTCTACCTCAAGCTGCGCAGGGTGATGAGGAAGGGCGCGCGGCTCTTCCACTACACAGGTGCCCCCGGCAAGCACAGAGGTCTGAACATAGCGAGGGGTGTGGCTCAAAGGCTGCGCAGGGCCGGCTTCATCGTGGAGAAAGTAATCGAGGGATATGGCATAGTTGCCGTCAGGGGCTAGCGCGCTTCTGGCGCGCTGGAAACACGCGGTCCGGCAAACGCCTTCCTGTCACCGCTCCACGTAACTCTGACTCGTCATCCCAGTGGCAGAGGGGCTACGCCACCGCTTTTTACTTTTCTCGTGGCGGGCCGGCCGGGATTTGAACCCGGGTCCTACGGGTTAAAAGCTTCGACAGGGCTTCCGATAGCCCGCCGCCGCTCTACCTGGCTGAGCTACCGGCCCTCGGGCTCCTTTCCCGCACTCACAGTATATGAAGTTTCCGCCCGCGTGACACCCTTCTCGATGAATGTTCTAAGGGTGTCGACGAGTGAGCTGAGGGGGACCCTGACCTGCTCCCTGGTGTCCCTGAACCTGACGGTCACAGTGTTGTCAGCTAGTGTTTGCCCATCGATCGTCACGCAGTAGGGTACGCCGATCTCATCCGCCTTCGCGTAGCGCCTGCCAATGCTGCCGTCATCATCGTAGTAGGCTCTGAAGTGCGCTCTAAGGATTCGGTAGACCTCGAGCGCCTTAGTATCCAGCCCGTCGCGCTTAACCAAGGGGAACACGGCGACCTTGAAGGGCGCGATCTCCGGCTTCAGCCTGAGGTATGTCCTGGAGCCCTCGGTTGTGTAGGCCTCGGTGAGCACGGCGAGAATCACCCTCTCGAGCCCGAACGAGGGCTCGATCACGTGGGGTACTACCTTCTCCCCGTCATCAACTATATGGAGGGACTCGCCGCTATACTCCTGGTGGCGCCTGAGGTCGTAGTCAGAGCGGTTGGATATCCCCACTATCTCCTTCCAGCCCATGAAGGGGAAGTAGTACTCGATGTCGAAGGTTTGCACCGCGTAGTGTGCAAGCTCGCTTTTCACGTGCTCCCTAACCCTCAGATGCCTAGGGTCGAGGCCTAGGCTCCACAGCCACCTGAGGCTCTCCCCGATCCAGTAGGCGTGCCACGCCGTTGTGATGAACCCCCTCTCTAGAGCCTCGCCCAGAGTTATCTCCCGGGTCTCCTGCCGGCCTTCCTCCTGGTCTTCAGCTGTGAGGAGGTTCACCTTCAGGTCTTTCACCTCCTCGAAGTAGGGACAGGAGTTCAGCTTGCGGGGGTTTACGAAGTACTCGATCTCCATCTGTGTGAACTCGCGCAGCCTGAAGAGGAAGCCCCTCGGCGAGATCTCGTTGCGGAAAGCCTTCCCGTACTGCGCCACTCCGAATGGGAGTGTCGCACCCATCGCGAAAACAATGTTCTTGAAGTTCGTGAAGATCAGCTGCGCGGTCTCAGGGCGCAGGTACGCTACCAGCGGTTGCTCCCTTCGGGGGCCCACAGTCGTTGTGAACATCAAGTTGAAGGGCCTGGGGTCCGAGAGCTCGCCCCCGCACACGGGGCACCTGACCCCGTGGTCCTCTATGGCTCTCTTCAGGCTCTCAGCCGTCAGGCTGGTCACCCTGATCCCCAGCTCCTCCAAGAGCGCGTCCGCCCTGTACTCGCTGCCGCACTTCTTGCAACTGACGAGGAAGTCTATGAAGCTCTCCACATGCCCGCTGGCTTCCCACGTGCGGGGGTGCGTGATTATGCTGCCGTCGAGGCCGTACACGTCGCTTCTCAGCTCGACAAACCACCTCCACCAGCTGTTGAGAATGTTCCTTTGGAGCTCCACGCCGAGCGGGCCGTAGTCGTAGAAGCCGCTGAGACCGCCGTAGATGCGCCCGGACTGGAAGAAGAAGCCCCGGCGTACGCAGAGGTCAGCTAGCTCCTCAAGTGTCACCTTCTTGTTGGTAGAGGGCTGAGCGGTCATGAGCGCACAGCACCTGGGGAACCCTGCTGTCCCCTTCCTAGCACAAAATCTTTAAAAACGTGACGCGGCTGCTCGTTTTCTAGACGTGTTTGCCGGGTTGCGGTTTATGCCGCGGAAGGTAAATGTTCTGAACCACGAGCTGGTACCGAAGCATGTACTGCTCTCGCGAGAGGAGGCCAAGAAGATACTGAGGCGGCTGGGCCTGAGGAAGAGCGAGCTGCCGTGGATATACTCCACGGATCCTGTCGCCAGGGCGCTGGGCGCGAAACCTGGAGACGTGATAATGGTTATTAGGAAGAGCCCTACGGCCGGCGAAGCCGTAGCCTTCAGAGTGGTTGTGAAGGGGTGAGAGCATGCTACGCGGGTCTGCTCAAGCAGAGCTATCCCGAGAGGATCTATGGGAGCTCGTCAAGGCCTACGTGAAGGAGTTCGGCCTGGTCAGGCAGCACATAGACTCGTTTAACGCCTTCCTGGAGCGGGGCCTCCAGGAGATAGTGGACGAGGTTGGCGGGGTGAAGATAGAGGCGCACGGAGTCGAGGTTAGGTTCGGGAGGATCGAGGTCGGGGACCCTGTTTTTAAGGAGGCTGATGGCTCTGAGATCGCTCTCACCCCGATGATAGCTAGGCTGCGTAACATAACCTACGCGGCCCC
>JAJHRT010000142.1 GCA_020833575.1 Thermofilum sp.
AGAAAATACTTTTAAAGCTGCGGTGTTTCCAAGCGCGCGCTTGGTGGTGAGCGGTGGCTAAAGGCCATAGGCCTCGCAGAGGCTCAAGGGCGTACTACCCCAGGAAGAGGGCCCGCAGCATAGTGGCCCGTGTCAGGAGGTGGCCAAAGGTCAGTGAGGTCAAGCTGCTAGGGTTTGCCGGCTACAAGGTTGGGATGCTGCACGTGGTTGGAGTCGAGATGCACAAGAACAGCCCGTTCTACGGCCAGGAGAGGGTTTACGCGGCGACCGTGCTGGAGGTGCCCCCGCTACGCGTCCTAGGGGTCAGGGCCTACGAGGAGACACCCTACGGGCTGAAGGCTCTCGGGGAGGTCTGGGCCAAGGAGCTGCCGAAGGACCTTGAGCGCGTCTTCACGGTGCCGAAGGACTCCGCGTACCACGAGGAGCAGCTGAGGAAGCTGGAGGAGGTCAAGAGCAGAGTGGCCGCGGTGCGGGTTATAGTGGCCACCCAGCCGAGGCTCTCGGGAATCGGGAAGAAGAAGCCCGAGGTCTTCGAGATAGCGGTAGGCGGGAGTGGGGCTGAGGCCCTCGAGTACGCGCTGAGCCTCCTCGGCAAGGAGGTGAGGATAGAGGACGTCTTCAAAGAGGGCGACTATGTCGACGTGATAGCGGTTACGAGGGGGAAGGGCTTCCAGGGCGTGGTGAAGAGGTTCGGCGTAGCCCAGATGCCCAGGTGGCACAAGCACAGGAAGGGGCACCGCAGGATCGGGTCCGTGGGTCCCCAGAAGCCCGCTATAATGTTCTACACGCCCTTCGCAGGACAGACCGGCTTCCACCAGAGGACTGAGTACAACAAGAGGATACTGAAGATAGGCAGCGTGGACAAGGAGAACATAAACCCGCCGGGAGGGTGGCCGCACTACGGCCTGGTAAGAACCTCCTACGTGCTCATCGAGGGCAGCGTGCCGGGCCCGCCCAAGAGGCTCGTCAAGCTGAGAGTGCCTATCAGGCTGCTGAAGCCGAGGGAGGCCCCCAGGATTGTGTACGTGAGTACCCAGCCCTGGCCCCCGCAGAGGTGATGCTGAGTGTCCGAGCTCGCTCTTAAGCTGGTAGTCCCCGTCTACAACCTGGAGGGGGAGAGTGTCGGCCAGGTGGAGCTACCCGCGGTATTCAAAACTCCTCTGAGGAGGGACCTCATCAGGAGGGCTTTCCTCTCAGCCTTCACAGCCAGGCTGCAGCCAAAGGGGACGGACCCCCTAGCCGGTCTCAGGACTACGGCGGAGAGCCTGGGGGTCGGCTACGGGATCGCGAGGGTGGCTAGGATCAAGGGCAGTCTGCGCGCAGCCAGAGTGCCCCAGGCAGTCAAGGGCAGGAGGGCGCACCCGCCCAAGGTGGAGAAGAGGCTCCACGAGAGGATAAACAAGAAGGAGAGGAGGCTCGCCCTGATGTCGGCTATAGCGGCGACAGCTTTGAGGGAGGTCGTAGAGTCGAGGGGGCACGTGGTGCCTGATAAGCCCCTCCCCGTGGTCGTCGAGGACAAGCTGGAGTCCATCTCGCAGACCTCGGAGCTGAAGAAGGTGCTCGTCAAGCTGGGGTTATGGGCCGACGTGGAGAGGGCGCACGAGGGAACGAGGGTTAGGGCTGGCAAGGGCAAGATGAGGGGGAGAAGGTACAAGGTGCCTGTCAGCCTTCTGATAGTCGTCCGGAAGAACGACGGGATCGTGAAGGCAGCCCGCAACCTACCCGGCGTCACCGTGAAAACCGTTGGGAACCTCTCCGTGCTCGACCTAGCCCCCGGGGGCCACCCCGGCAGGCTCACTGTGTACACTGTGGGCGCGCTGGAGGAGCTCCGCGCGAGATTCCCCGTCGAGGTGATACAGAAATGAGCGAGGCGGGGCGAATCATCATCAGGCCACTGCTCACGGAGAAGACGCTGCGCCTCATAGAGGAGAACAACACGCTGACGTTCATTGTTGACAGGCGCGCGACCAAGCACCAGATCCGGGAGGCTGTGGAGAAGATGCTGGGGGTGAAGGTGGAGAAGGTGAACACGCTGATCACGCCGCGCGGCGAGAAAAAAGCTTATGTCAAGCTGGCTAAGGAGTACTCAGCCTCTGAGATAGCTACGCGCATGGGCCTGATCTGAGGTGGTGTTGAGTGGGTAAGAGGCTGCTGGTCCAGAGGAGGGGGCGCGGCGGCTCTGTGTTCCGCAACCCGGGCTGGAAGAAGGTAGCGCCGGCTAGGTACCTGCCCTACAACGCGGAGGAGTTCAAGTCCAAGGTGCTCGTGGGCGTTGTGGAGGAGCTGGTGCACGAGCCTGGGCGAGGGGTACCGCTCGCCATTGTGAGGTTCGAGGACAACAGGAGGATGGTCATGATCCCGCCGGAGGGCCTCGCTGTGGGCCAGAAGGTCTACTACGGTGCCAATGCGCCAGTAGTGCTTGGGAGCGTGGTGGCTATAGGCAACGTGCCCGAGGGCACCATGGTTTGCAACGTGGAAATACACCCCGGCGATGGCGGGAAGCTCGCCAGGTCCAGCGGGAGCTACGCCCTGGTTCTAGCGCACTCAGGGGGGAAAACGCTGATCCAGCTGCCATCCCGCAAGGTCAAGGAGGTGGATAGCAATGCCAGGGCTACCATAGGGATCGTCGCCGGCGGAGGCCGGGTCGAGAAGCCCTTCCTCAAGGCGGGGAAGGTCTACCACCTGTCCAAGTCTAAGTCCTTCAAGTACCCGACGGTGAGAGGCAAGGCCATGTCCCCGTACGCCCACCCCGCTGGCGGTGGGCACCACCCGAAGGG
>JAJHRT010000032.1 GCA_020833575.1 Thermofilum sp.
GCCCAGCTGGTCCTGGAGTGGGTTGAGAGGCTATGGAGAAGGTTATCAGGGAGAGAGCAGAGCTGAGGGAGAAAGCCGTCAAGGAGGCCCTGGAGTTCTCGCGGTGCGCCTCCGAGAAGCTGGGAAGGCTCACCGCAATCCTCTTCGGAAGCTACGCGAGGGGGGACTTCAACGAGTGGAGCGACATCGATGTTCTCGTGATCGCTGAGAGGCTGCCGCCCACCCCCCTCAGGAGGCTGGACCTCGTGGAGGAGTGCCTGGAGCTCGCGCCCCGCGTCGAGCCCGTGATAATCTCCGTCGAGGAGTTCCACAGGCTGAAGGGCAGAAACCCGGCACTGCTAGAGGCTCTTCAGAGAGGAGTACCGCTCCTCGACCAGCTGGGGCTCCTCGAAGGGGGGCTAGCGCACACCTAGAATTATCTCGTAAAGATAGGCTCTGCCAGGACCGGTGAGTTCAAAATCAGTACTCAGCCACTAGGAACTCGTACTCGCCTAGTGCAACACGCACTTTTGATACTCCGCTCTCTACCTCCACCTCGTACTTTTTCCCGTGCAAGGGTGAGTAGACTCTTCTCGGTGGATCCCTGAAGAGGATTACCTCGACGTCCACGGGGACTACGCGTCGAGGAGGCATCACGCTCTCGCTGCTCGAATGCCACATGATGGGATCGGCAGTGTTGCCTCTCACGGTGATTCTTCTATCGAACGTTAGATTCACCAGGTGTATTAGCAGCTGCCCACTCTTCTCGTAGGGCTCGGCTAGCACTAGCCCTGGGGTTTCCACCTTTAAGGGAGGCGTTCCGCCGGCCCACTTAACAGCGTTCTCGATAAGCTTCTCGTAGTGCGGTAAGCCGGTTCTCCAGTAAAGCCTGCCGAGCTGCCCGGAGAAGTAAACCGTGCGCTTGTCATCATTCACGACTATCGCTGGGCACTCTGTGAGCGGCCCCAGCAGCGGCGGCGACCTGCCGTTCTCGTACTCAAAGCCGTACTCACTGTCTGGCTCAGCTATCCTCGCGATCGCTCTTGCTCTCCCATGCACCTCGACCCGAGCGTGCCACGCCACGCCAGGTGGTACTCTCTCCCTGTCGAACACTCTGCTATAGTCCCCCCACAGAACCACCCTATCTGGCACCTCTCTCACGACCTCGTGATCTCCCTCCAAAACCACGTAGCTCCAGGGCAACTTTAGAACGCCCCTGTAGGATACTCCCAGCAGCTCCCCTAGGCGGAACTCCTCTAGCGAGCGTCCTCTCTCGTCGAGTAAGGACACGAGGTAAGTTGCGATGAGACCTGCCTTCTGCCCAGCGAGGTTCTCCAAAGCATTTACTCCTTCAGCGGACATGCTGGCCGAGCTTGGAAGAACTACTACTTTGTACTCGCTCAGCAGACCTTGGTCAAGCTGCCAGTCCGCGATAAAGTCCACCGGGTAACCATTAAAGGCTAATGCGTAGTAAAAGCCTCTGATGTCGTCTGTCACATGCCTTGGATCCCCCGCGCCCAGCCAGTCCCGGCTTCTGTTGGAGTAGAGAACGCCGGCGTACCTGACACGGTGGGCCCCCTTCACGAACTCTTCAAGCCTTTCCACATCCTTCATTGCTTGGGCAGCACCTTTCAAGAGGCTCGGAGCCTGAGCTAAGGCAGAGCTGAACACCAGGAACATAGGTTCCCCACCTGCCGCAAATATCTCGCGTATCCCTTGTCTCATCACAATCGGGCTTGTCGTAGTGGTTGTGAGCGCCATGTGGAAAGAGTTGCGTGTAACCCAGACTCTTTTCCCCCCGCTGAGCGCTTGGGAAAGCTTTGTGATCTCGGCTAGGAAGCCGGGAGGCTGGTAGTCGGCCTCCGATCCCTCAGCGAATACGACATCTATGTGATTCCTCGCCATCTCGACTATCGTGTTCGCCCTTCCCTTCCAGCCGGCTGGGTGGCTGTTATACACCAGGAATGCGTCGGGCTTCAGTGCCTTCACTCTCTCCTTCACCCTCTCTAAGGCTCGCACGTTCACCTTATACCTCCAGAGGAACGCCTCCCTGAACTTCAGACTACCCCAGTCATCGGCCACGGGGAGATCCTCTCCCGTTTCCTCCCTGTAGGCCTTCCTGCAGTATTCGCAGAAGCATGCTTTCTCAAGGTCCGGCATGTACCTGAAGGAGTCCAGGAAAACACCGTCCACTCCGTAGCGCAGAACTTCTTCAACCTCCTTGAGCACGTGCTCCAAGAACGGGGAGTTCAAGCACATGAGAGGCCATCTGAGCTCACCGCTCTCACTTGCAGGATTGGTGTCCATGTGGATCACACGCCCATCCTTGTCGCGCTGTGCCCAGTCGGGATGCAGGGCGAACAGCTCCGGGTTTGTGGTGTGCCCTACCATTGCGACGACCTTGATCCCGCGCTTGCGAGCTTCTGCTACAACCTCGCGGAGAAGGTCCCTGCGGCCTAGCTTTGAAACCTTCCGAATAAAAGAACTCTCGTAGTAAGCTCTGCCCCATGCATCTCGCGCGAAGATAACCACCGTGTCGCAGTGCAGCTCCTCAGCCAAGTTAACGATCTCGGAGCCTGAGATCCTATCAGCGTACTGAGCTAGCTTGTCCTCGAAGTTGAACTGGAGGATCCTAGCCATAGACCTCCCTCACCTCCACCCTGTAGGTTGCAAACTCTTCCAAGATCGCATCAGGCCCGCCCGCCCTCACCGTGCCAGTGGGGGTCTCGAGGACGAGGTGCGCGATCCCCCTCTCCTTGTCCAAGGTAATGCCGGCGATAAAACCCTCAAGGACGGCCTCATTCTTTGTCCCGACGAAGCGCCCGTACACAGTAGCCTTCAGCCTCCTCCCCTCGGAGAGGAGCTTTTCCACCTCAAGCAGCGCGAGCCTATGCACAGTGAATGTTGACGGAAGCCGCAGCGGGCTATCGCGCAACACCTCACTCCTCAGCCACCTATGGAAGAACTCGTGCTCCAGGTAGTCTATGAGCACAGGCTCCTCGATCGCTAGACCGTACTCGGGCGCGTCGCGAGGTCCTATTCTTCGCTGTGCGATCAAAGCAACCCTGGAATCCACTATCGCCATTATATCCCCTGAGACCGCCTTTCTCACTTTGCCTACCCTTACAGCTTTCTCATCGATCGGAATCCCTGGCACTTCGTAAAGGATTACGAAAATATTCACACCAGCCCTCTCTTTTTTCTCCAGCTCGTCCCAGTACCCCTTCATGAACGCGCTATCCCCGCACAGCAGGATGTCGTAGCTTGCCCGCTCTATCTCCTCCAAAACTCTCGCCTTGAAGGTGCGCCAACTCCGTATCACGAATACTCCGCGACTTTTCGTGTCCGCCTGAGCACGTCGCGGTATCGAGCGTAGCTTCTCGAGAGCACGCCTCCCCACGCGCTCTAACTTTTCTCTGTAAACGGCTTCCAGGATATCGGGTGACACAGCCCGGTAGACGTTGGGCTTACCCCTGCTAACCTCGACTAAGCCTAACGTCTCAAGCTTTTTCAAGTACTGGTGGAGCTGAGGGGTCACAATGCCTGTCTCCTCGCTCAACCTGCTCAGAGTCATCTGGCCTGACGAAAGCAGGGTGCAGTAAATCCTCGCGCCGAGCCTGCCGGCTCCAAGCATCCTAAAGAACTCTAATACGTCCTCGTCCACGGCATCCTGTTGGCGATTTTACTTTATTATTTTTTCTTCGAAGAAAATGCAGAGCAGACAGGTTCCGCGCGAAGCTACCAGACTCTAAGGGGGGCTCGCGAAGAGCTTGCGGGTTACCATGGGCGCTGCTGGGCTCATATCGTCCTTAGAAGAAAAATAGAAGAAGAAAAATTTATTAGGATGTTTCACAGAAGGTCTACCCGACAAGGGATGGAAAGGAAAAGGCTAGCCCTGCTGATCGGTATAGCGGTTATCGCGGTTGTTGTCGTCGGCATTATCGCCTACATGACTACAACGCCTAAACCCGTCTCCCTGATTTTTGTCTCAACACAGCTCGCGCCTCCCGCTGAGCAGGCATTCGCGAGGAGTCTTCTCTCGCGTTTCGGCAATGAGACAGGCATCAAGGTCGACTTCGTACCGATGGGCTACGCGGAGCTAGCAGCAAGGGTCGAAGCCGAGGTAAAGGCTGGTAAGGTGTCCACGAACCTCATCGGAGGTCTTACGTCCGACATCGACCCCCTTGCCAGCAAGGGTTGGGTAGAAGACCTTACGAAGTTTGGCGCACTACCCGGCAGGACGTTCTACCCTGCCCTCGAGCAGGCCTCGAAGATGCACGGGATAAAGGCCATGGTGCCCTGGATGACCGCCACGTACGTCATTGTGGTGAACAACAAGGCCTTCGACTACCTGCCGCCGGGACTCTCTAAGGAGGATGTCGTGAAAGGCACTGAGAAGTGGACTTACGACGCGCTGCTCGAGTGGGCTAAGAACATCTACCAGAAAACCGGGAAGCAGGCGGTGGGTCTCCCGGCTGGAGGCGGAGGCTTGTTGCACCGCTTCCTTCACGGTTATATATACCCCTCCTACACGGGTAAGCAGGCTGAGCTCTTCGACTCCCCACAGGCAGTGAAGCTGTGGGAGTACTTGAAAGAGCTCTGGAAGTACACCAACCCGGCGAGCACCACTTGGGACGCTATGGCAAACCCGCTTTTAAGCGAGGAAGTTTGGATCGCCTGGGACCACGTTGCTAGGATTAAGGATGCGATCGTTACAGCGCCGGATAAGTTCACGGTCTGCCCTGCTCCCAGGGGTCCCGCGGGCAGAGGGTACATTATAGTCTTGGCCGGCTTAGCAATCACTAAGGGATCACCTGATCAGGACGCGGCGTGGAAGGTCATCGAGTTCTTAACGAGACCTGAAATTCAGGCAAAGGTCGCCGAGAACGTTGGTTTCTTCCCCACAGTGAAGGAGGCTACTCCGGCGATCTCAGGCCCCATTAAGAAGATTGCCGACGGGGTATCAGCCCAGTTCGCGGCTGGAGACTCCATCGCTGTGATGATACCGCCTTTGGGAGGTAAGGGTGGCGCGTTCAACGCTGTTTACAGGTCGGCTTTCGAGCGGATAGTCCTCAAGGGTGAGGACATCAAGACTGTTCTCAGCGAGGGAGCGGAGGCTCTGCGAAAGATCTTCCAGGAGGCTGGAGTACCGCCCAGCTAGGCAGCATAACTCCTAGGTGAAAACATGTTTTTTACTCGCCTTATACGACGGCTTGCAGTGTTTCTACCACTGATTCCTAGCACTATATACCTGGCTTTCTTCATAGGCTACCCCCTCGTCCAGTCGCTTTACTGGGCCCTAACCCCCCATGGGGGCTCAGGCGAGATACCTCTGATGACGATAGTAACGTCTAAGAGGTTCGTGGAGGTGCTGGGAAACACGCTTCTCCTGGTCGCAACCATAATCCCCCTGCAGTTCGTCCTGGCACTCGCGGCGACGCTTCTGTTCGCGGAGAGTTTTCGCGGGAAGGAGATAGCTCTTTACTTCTTCGTGCTGCCCCTGGCAATAAGCGATGTTGCAGCGGCTTTGCTATGGTACACAATGCTCTCGCCCCGAGGATTCCTGAACAAGCTTCTTCTCGAGCTCGGCGCGATAAGCCAGCCGATACAGTTCTTCGGCTACGCCTTCAGGCACATGGAGTTCTTGGCAATTGTTCTGTGCGAGGTATGGAGGGCCACAGCAATAGTGTTCGTGAACCTTTACGCAGGGTACCAGATGATCGACCGCGAGCTCATCGAGGCCTCCGAGGTCTTCGGGCTTAGTTTCGCCCAGAGGCTGAGGTACATAATCCTCCCTCTGCTCAAGCCCAGCATCGAGTCAGCGCTGCTCATTAGAACGCTCTTCGCTCTTCAGACCTTCGCCCCCGTGTTGATACTGGCTGGCTTGGACATCCCAGTGCTCGCGACGGAAACCTACTACGTTTACGTGCAGATGTTCGACGCTCCAAGAGCCTCCGCGTGGGCGCTCCTCATAGGCATACTCACATTTGTTATAAGCTCGGTGTACGTGTACATACTCAGGACGCCGGAGGTGAGGTAGATGCGCTCATCAGCCTGGTACACGCTGGTCGCAGCCCTGCTAATTCTGTGGATTGGGATCCCTGTAGCCTATACTTTCCTCGCTGCCTTCGCCGACGTGCGGAGCTACTACGAGCACCTCCTACCCTTGAGGTACACGCTCGAAAACATCGAGGTATTCCTCCGGCTGGGAGCCCTTGACGCGACACTGCGAAGCCTAGCGGTGGCCGTGCTGGCAATAATAATCAGCTTTGCACTAGGGCTGCCAGCGGGGTACGTGCTGGGCAGATGGGTGTTCAGAGGGAGGGAAGCTTTCCGCCTAGCAATCTTCTCAGCGAGAATGTTCCCAGTGATGATCATGGCCGTGCCCATGGCCTCTCTCTTCATCTCCATCGGGTTGTACGACACCCTGATTGGGGTAGCCCTGGTTCACGCAGCACTAGCACTACCCTTCGTTGTGCTGATATCCTCGAGCATCTTCGCGAGCGTGCCAAAGGAGCTGGAGGAGGCCGGCATAGTCTTCGGGCTAACTAGGTGGCAGGTGCTTACCAGGATCACGGCGCCGCTAGCTGCACCCGGTCTGGCAGCGGCCGCTATGTTCACGTTCGTAGTCTCCTGGAACGAGGCCTTCGCGGCCACGATCCTCGCCAGCAGGGAGCGCACACTCCCAGCTCTCACTGTCGCCACCACGATCGCTGGAGCTGCGCCGGATCCCTACAAGTTCGCTGCAGCCACGCTGCTTTCGCTACCTGCTTTCCTCATAATGGCTTACATGAGGAAGTACCTGACGGTGATGTGGGGTTCCCGGAGGTGATTTGGGATGACGCGAGTGGAGCTCGAACATGTTACGAAGCGCTTCGGCAAGGTTGTAGCTCTGGATGACCTGAGCCTAGAGGTGCGGAAGGGAGAGTTCTTCGTCCTACTGGGCCCCTCAGGCTGTGGCAAAACAACCACCCTCAGGATAATTGCTGGCCTCGAGCACCCAGATAAGGGGAGGGTTCTGTTCGACGAAGAGGAGGTGACGCACCTCCCCCCAGCGAGGAGAGGGGTCTCGATGGTGTTCCAGAGCTATGCCGTCTGGCCGCACATGACCGTGTACGAAAACATCGCGCTCCCCCTCAGAGTGAGGAAGATGCGCGACGAGGAAATTGACAGGAGGGTGAGGGAAGTGGCCCGGCTCATGCGCATAGAGGACCTCTTGAGCAGGTACCCTTCCCAGCTGTCTGGCGGGCAGAGGCAAAGGGTAGCTGTTGCCAGGGCTCTCGCGGTCACACCTCGAGTGCTACTGATGGACGAGCCCCTCAGCAACCTGGACGCGCTACTGAGAGTGCAGGCAAGAGCGGAGCTGAAGAAGCTACAGAACGAGACAAAGCTGACAACAGTGTACGTGACCCACGACCAGGTTGAAGCCATGGTTCTCGCAGACAGGGTCGCCGTCATGAACGCCGGCAGGGTTCTCCAGGTGGGCTCTCCAGAGGAAGTCTACACCAAGCCTGCCAACCGGTTCGTGGCGCACTTCATAGGCTCGCCGCCTATCAACCTCTTCGAAGGTGTCGTGGAGCAGGATGGCATAAACGTAGGCTTTGCCAAGCTCCCCGTGGCGGCCGGGCCCGATGTTCTCAGGAGCTATATCGGCAGACAGGTCATCGTGGGGGTTAGGCCCGAGGACGTACGAATGACGCCAGCACCCAATCACGTGGAGCTTGTGGGGAGCGTCTGGCTAATTGAGAACCTGGGCGGAGACTACGTGGTCCTAGTAGCGATAGGAGACACCATACTCAGAGTGAAGAGCCGCGAGAGACCAGTAGCCGACAAAGTGCGGATTTACATAGACCCGAAGAAGCTCCACATCTTCGACAAGGAGAGCGAGCAAAGGCTGAGTCGCTTCGACAAGGAAGATCTCTAAGATAGCTCGCCGGTCCTCCCAAATCCTTATTGTGTGCAGGCTTTTGAACAGCTCTGTTCGACGCGTGGCTTAATCAGTGGGCGCAGGCGGCAGCTCCCTGATGGCGAAGCCGGGGATAAGAGGTGTCAGGGGCCTGGCTGCAGCGGCGCTGATATTAGCCGTGCTCGCAGCTATGCTAACGGTGCTACCGGGGATGCGCGGGGCAGCGCCCCTGCAGTCTCCCGCGCCTGAGGCGGAGGCAAGCCCGCTGGAGTCCTACACGGGCTTCTCGCTGAGGTTCTCGCTGCTCGCCGGCCTGGGTGAGAGGAACACCGCGGTCTCCCCCTTCAGCGTCTACCCCGCCATGCTCATGCTGAGCGAGGGCTCGGCCGGGGAGACAAAGGCGGAGATACTGAGGGCCCTCGGGCTCTCCTCCCAGGCCGAGGCGAGGGAGTGGTTCAGGTCGAGCTCCCGGAAGTTCCTGAGCGCCGAGGCGCCCGCGAAGACCTCGATCGCCAACAGCCTGTGGGTGAGGGAGGGAGTCCCGGTGAGGGGCAGCTACGCGGAGGCCCTCGCCAGGTACTACCTGGCGGAGCACTACTCCTTCGCCAGCCCCGGCGAGGCTGTGCAGAGGATAAACTCCTGGGTCTCCGAGAAGACGGGCAAGCTGATCGACAGGATCGTCGACTTCCTGGACCCGCTGACCGTGGTGGTCCTCGTGAACACTGTCTACTTCAAGGCGAACTGGACGACGCCCTTCGAGAGCGTTGTGCGCGACGTCTTCAACTCGCCCGACGGCCCCGTGCAGGCTGACTACCTCTCGGG
>JAJHRT010000033.1 GCA_020833575.1 Thermofilum sp.
GCCCCACCCCCATCCTCGCGATCGCCGTCAGGGAGATGCGCTGCCCCTTCGCCAGCTTGAGGATCGGGATGTTCTTCGAGACCGGCTCCACGTTGAAGGCCTCAGCCGGCGCGGCCACGCCCTCAACCCCCTCAAACCTGAGCCTGCCGCTCAGCACGGTCCTGGCCCTCTCAACCGCTTCCTCGTCCAGGCTGAATATCACGCTGCAGTCCTCGCCCCTCTCGTAGCAGTCGAGCAGGGCGTCGTACGTCTTGTCGTCCATCTTCAGGGGGATTAGGGCCAGCCTGTGCGCTATCATCTCATCCCAGAGGACAGAGGTATTCTCAGCAACTATGACCTCGTCGATGGCCAGCGTGGGCACTTCTGCGATGACCGCCCTTCTTATCGAGTTCGCCAGGGCCGGGCTGACGTCCTCCAGGAGGAGAACTAGCTTTTCACCCTTCTTCTCCAGAACTCTCAGCTGAGGCATTCGATTTTTACCTCGTTGGCTTCTTCTTCCTTCCTCTGAGAATCTCCTTCAGCGAGACGCCGTTGACCTTTATGACCTTCCACCTCACGCCGGGCAAGTCGCCGTAGGCTCTGCCCTCGGGGCCGCCTATGCCCTCTATCACAACCTCGTCGTGCTCGTTCACGAAGAGCAGCGCGCCGTCACCGGGTAGGAAGGCTGTGACCACCTTGCCGTTCTTGATGAGCTGCACTCTCACGCACTTCCTAACCGCGCTGTTGGGCTGCCTGCTCTCGATGCCCACCTTCTCTATGACGATGCCCCGGGCCATGGGGGCTCCTTCGAGCGGGTCGTACTTCTTCTTAAGCTGCAGCATCCTCCTCTTGTACTCCAGGTCGCTCCAGCGGAACTTCTTCCGCTTCTTTACCAGCTTGCGCGCAGCGAACATGCCTCTGGGCGACTTGCTACCCGGCAACTAGACACCCCTCAGCCCACGCAAACTACCGGTTATATAGGTTGCGCCGGGCGCGCATGCAAGCTGCGGCGAAGTTGTGGGGGGGCTCATGAGCAGCCGACGAGGCGCGAGCTTACTCGCGCTGCACAACTCTGATGTCGGCGATGTCGAAGTACCTTCTGAGGAGGAGGCGCGCGCGGTGCACGTTCCTACCGTTCCTGCCGATCGCGAAGGCGATGGAGTCCCTGCTGACCTTGGCGATTACGACCTTGCGGTAGTCGTTTCCGTGTATGACTATCTCTGTAACCTTGGCGGGGAATAGCGCGCTCTTCACAAGCTCCTCCACGCTCTCCCCCTCCTCAACGACTTCCACATCCTTCTTCAGGACCCCTCGGAGCAGGCGTACCTTTGCGCCGTTCTTCCCCACAGCGAGCGAAGCCTGGCCCTTCCCGACCACGAATATGTACCTGTTGAACTGCTCGTCGTATATGCAGTCCCTGGGTACGACCTGCGTGATCTCCTCGAAGATCCTCATCAGCTGGAGCTCCTCATCCGTCAGCTTGATGCCTCCGGGCTTCATCCTCCTCCCTGTACCATGTGCAGGATGTTGCTCTCTCCTGGGTCTAGTATAGCCAGGGCGGAGACCATGAAGGGCTTCCTGCAGGCCGCCCCTAGCTCCCTGCTTGACCCCTCGAAGACCAGGATCGGCGTCTGGGACAGGGAGGCGTAGTACTTCAGCTCCTCGATTATGTGGCTGGGGGCGTTCTTAGCCACTACCACCAGCTTCGCCCTATCGTTCACAAGCTCCCTAAGAGTCCTTCTGTAGCCCAGCACGACCTTCCCGGTTCTGATCGCCGTCTGGAGCTCCCTAACTATGTCGGCGGACATCAAGCACCACCCCGCTTCGGAGCGCCGCTTGCCACGCGCAGTTTAAGCTTGACGGAACCCGTGCCCAGGGGGATTGGCCTGTTACCTATTATAATGTTTTCTATCACGCCGCGCAGGGGGTCCTCCTCCCCGAATAGCGCGGCTTCGACGAGGTTCTTGACTGTGACCTCGAAGCTCGCCCTAGCGAGCACGCTCTCCTTCTCGCCCGCAACGCCGTGCCTGCCCACCTGCCTGACCTTTCCGGTGTAAGTCATGGCGTCTGCGACCAGCATGATGTGCCTGTAATCCACGTCGAGGCCGTGCTCATCCAGGACCTTCTTGATCTCCTCGATTATGGCGGCTCTCGCGGCCTCGATCCCGAGGACCTCGTATATCTCCTGGATGTTGTTCGTCCGCGTCCTGGTGGGATCAACGCCCGGTATCGACAGCACACCCTGGAAGTTGCTACCCTCGGTGAGGATCACGTACTCCACCAGCTCCCCCTTGTCGTTGCGAATGGGCTTCACTATCGCGTGCCTAACCCCCTTGAGCCCCTTCACCCTCTGGTTCAGGATCCTCTCGTAGGCACGCCGCAGCTTTATGACGTCGTCTGTGCCGAGCCTGATGATCACCGTGCTTCCGTCCTCTGAGACCTCCACTGAGCCCTTCTTCCCCTTCACCTTCTCAAGAGCCCTGAGAAGGTCGTCCAGGGTTACGCCCCTGTTCTCCATCATCTCGGGGTCGAGCTCCAGGATCACGGCTGACTCGTAGTAGTCGATCGTGGCGGACCTGCAGAGATTCTCGACCGTGGTGAGCTCTATCTCCCTGGCTATGCGGAGAGCAGCCTCCTCGTCCTTAGCTATCTCCGGCTCTAGGTGAATCTCCATCATGGGGGTTGATGGCTCGCGCCGCAGGTCTACGACCTCTATGAGCCTGGGCAGCCCCAGCGTCACGTTCAGCTCCCTGACGCCCGCGAAGTGGAAGGTCCTCAGGGTCATCTGCGTCGCAGGCTCCCCGATGGACTGCGCAGCCACCGTGCCCACGGCCTCCCCGGGGTTCACCAGGCTTGAGAGGTAGCGCTTCACAGCCTCGCTGATAACGGCCAGCGCCTCCTCCCTCGTCAACCCGTACTCGAGGATCTTGCTGTACAGCTCCTTCCTGAGGGACTCCGGGAGCGTGTCGTGGTACTTCTCAATCTCGCTCCAGAGCTCCTCCGGGGATATCGGCTGCGCCCCCTCCATCTCGCTCACCCGACACCTCTTAGAGCGACAATCCTCTTTACAAGCTTCTCGACGTTCACCGGCTTGCCGTGGTCGCTGCGGGAAGGATCGACGCCGTCTTCTCCGTAGCGGAACTGGATAACCATGCCCTCGCTGTTCCTCACGGTGCCATCGTATGCGACGTAGAAGTCCTGGAGGGCATTCTGGAGGCGTCGGTACATGTAGCCGCTCTGCGCGGTTCTCACAGCAGTGTCCACCAGCCCCTCACGACCCGAGACCGCGTGGAAGAAGAACTCGGTGGGCGCGAGACCCGTGGAGAAGCTGCTGGCGACGAAGCCCCTGGCCTCAGGAGACAGGTCGCTGGGCTTGAAGTGCGGCAGGGGCCTGCCCGTGTACCCCCTCTCGATCCGCTTACCCCTCACGGACTGCTGACCCACGAGCGAGGCCATCTGGGTGAGGTTGAGCATGCTTCCCCTGGCGCCCGTCCTGGCCATTATGACTGCGTGGTTGAACATACCGAGGTACCTCCCAGCAACCTCTCCGGCTCTTGTCCTCGCATCCGCCAGGACGCTCATTATCAGGTCCTCCAGGGTCTCCCTCCTGGTCTTGCCGGGCATTGGGACGAGCTCGCCGCGGGCATACGAGGCTATGAGCTCCTCGACCTTCCTCTTCGCCTCCTCGATTATCTCGCGTATCTCCCGCCTGGCCTCCTCCGGCACCTGGACGCTGTCGACACCCATTGTGAAGCCGTGCATGTCCAGGTACATCAGGAAGAGCTTGAAGAGAGTATCCATGATCTCCCTGCCCTTCTCCACCCCGTACACCACCACGAGCTCGTGCAGGAGCGTGCCGTGCTTCTCGGCTCCCACAGCGTTCTTGTCCAGCACCCCGAGCAGCAGCCTCCCCTTCTTGACCAGTATGTAGCCGTCGTTCTCGCAGTACTCCTCGTCGCACTTCCCACCGGCAGGAGCCACCGCCGCCTTGCCGACGAAGTCCATGTCGTTGGGCAGGAACACGCTCACCAGCTGCTTCCCCGTCCAGTAGGGGCCGGGCTTCAGGATCGCAGGCTCGGGGAGGGGGCCGGAGTAGCTGGCGGCGTAGAGGAGCTGGGCGGCGGAGCTCTTGTCGAAGATCGCGTCCTTCCTCGTCAGAAGGTACGCGCCTGTGATGTAGTCGTGAAGACCGCCGATGATGGGCGCGCCGTACCTAGGCGTCATTATGTGCTCCTGCACGAGCATCAGCGTCCTCGCCTCAGCCTGGGCCTCCTCAGACTGCGGCGCGTGCAGGTTCATCTCGTCGCCGTCGAAGTCCGCGTTGTAGGGGATCGTCACGAGCAGGTTGAGCCTGAAGGTCTTGTAGGGAAGCACCCTGACTATGTGCGCCATTATGGACATCCTGTGCAGCGAGGGCTGCCTGTTGAAGAGGACTATGTCCCCGTCCATCAGGTGCCTCTCGACTATGTAGCCGGGTCTCAGCGTCTCCGCGACCTCGTCAAGGTGCTTCACGTACCTCAGGTCAACCCTCGCGCCGTCTGGCTTTATGATGTAGTTAGCGCCAGGCCATTTATCAGGCCCGTTGCTCACCAGTTGCTTTAGCTTCTCTATGTTCCACGGCGTCACCTTCTCCGGAACTGTGAGAACCTTGGCGATCTCCACGGGCACGCCGACCTCGTTCACGCTCAGGTTGGGGTCGGGCGAGATCACTGTGCGCGCCGAGAAGTCCACTCTCTTGCCCGCGAGGCTCCCCCTGAACCTGCCCTCCTTACCCTTCAGCCTCTGGGCCAGGGTCCTGAGGGGCCTGCCCGACCGGTGCCTTGCGGCAGCGATGCCTGGCAGCTCGTTGTCGAAGTAGGTTGCCACATGGTACTGCAGCAGGTTCCAGAGGTCCTCGATCACGAGGGATGGGGATCCAGCCTCTATGTTCTCCTTCAGCCTTTGGTTCGCCCTGAGTATGTCGACGAGCTTGTGGGTCAGATCGTCCTCCGACCTCTCACCCGACTCCAGCGTGATCGAGGGTCTGACGGCGGGCGGGACGACAGGGAGCACTGTGAGAACCATCCACTCCGGCCTGCTCTCCTTAGGGTCGAGTCCCAGCACGAGGAGGTCTGAGTCGGGGATGCGCTCCAGCCTCTCCCTTATCTCGAGCGGCGTCAGCTTCACAACACCGACTTCCCTCTGCTCGTAGAAGGTGTAGGGCTTCTCCAGCCTGATCTTGTACTGGGGGGTCTTGCAGTGCGGGCAAACAGTCTGCTTCGCGGCCTCCCTTATCACCGCCTGCACGAGCTTCCTCTTCAGTGCTGGCCACCGCTTAGCCAGCCTTTCCATTCTGCGGGAGACCTGCTCGAGCTTATCCGGTGGGAGCTTCACCCGGCCGCAGTTCCTGCACGTTGCTTTCAGCAGGTTAGCAATGTAGGGGGCGAACTCGGGGTGTATCACCGGCCTGGCGAGGTCTATGTAGCCGAAGTGCCCTGGGCACGTGGCGGCCCTGTTGCCGCACGTTTGGCACACCGCGCCGGGCTCTATGGAGCCCAGCCTCCTGTCCATGAGGCCTCCGGGTACGGGGAACCCCTGCTCGTCGTAGAGCTCCGAGGTCTCAATGCGCATCACGGCTAGCTTCCTGATCGTATCTGGTGAGAGTATGCCGAACTTTATCCCGGAGATAACCTTGTACTGCGCCATACCCGGTCACCTGGGCCCGGGTGCGACCTTGTCACTCAGCTTGAGCTTGACGGAGATCCCCAGCCCTGTTAGCTCCTGCAGCAGCAGCTTGAAGGCGTAGGAGACCTCCACCGGGCTCAACTTACCCTTGTCGCCGCAGACCGGGCACACGGGTGCATTCCTCCTGGCGTCAAACCAGCCCATGTACCCGCAGTTCTCGCAGACCCATATGGTCGTCTTGTCAGAGCTGTCCACGAGCCTCTCCCTCAGCAGCATTGCTGCGCCGTGACCCACCAGGCAGTCCTTCTCCATCTCGCCGAACCTGAGCCCACCCTCCCTCGCCCTGCCCTCTGTGGGCTGGCGGGTGAGTATCTGGACCCTGCCCCTAGCCCTTACGTGCATCTTGTCGGCGACCAGGTGGTGGAGCTTCTCATAGAACACAACGCCCACGAATATCTCAGCCTCCATCTTCTCCCCGGTGATGCCGTTGTACAGGACCTCCTTCCCGTCGCTCCTGAAGCCGTACATCCTTAGTATCTCGCGTATCTCGTCGAGAGACGGCGGCTCGAAAGCCGTTGCATCTATCCTCTTACCTGAGAGAGCGGCAGCCTTGCCGGTTATCGCCTCGAGCAGCTGGCCCACCGTCATCCTCGAGGGGATAGCGTGCGGGTTGATTATCAAGTCGGGGACTATGCCGTCCTCTGTGAAGGGCATGTCCTCCTGGGGTACAAGCAGCCCGACGACGCCTTTCTGGCCGTGCCTTGAGGCGAACTTATCCCCTATCTCGGTCGGCCTTAGGTCCCTCACTCTCACCTTCACGAGCCTCACGCCGTCTGGGCTTTCCATCACAAGCACCCTGTCCACAATCCCCTTCTCACCGTGGCGTAAGACAACGGATGTGTCCTTGCGTCGTGTGCTGACTCTGGGCTCCAGGGAGCTCGTGTAGAACCTTGGCGGGCTAGTCCTGCCGATTACAACCTGCCCGCCCCTGAGCTCAGACTCGACGTACGCGATTCCGTCGAGGGGGTCAAGCGCGGAGTATGCCTCCGGGGGCTTGAGGTCTAGCAGCTCCTGCTCCGGGGAGGGCTTCTCGAGCCTGTCCTCGAGCCCCCCGGGGTACTTCCTCTCCTCTGCCTCGTAAGTTCTCATGAAGACAGACCTGGTCATGCCCCTCTCCACAGCTGCCTTGTTGATCACGACAGCGTCCTGGATGTTGTAGCCCCCGCTCGTGAGGACAGCGACTATCATGTTCGTCCCGTAGGGCAGGTCGTCGAGCGGCAGCAGGTCGTAGATCTTGGTTTTCACGAGGGGTTTCTGGGGGTAGTACATCACGTGAGCCCGGGGATCCATCCGCAAGCGGTAGCTGAGGGTGGGTATGCCGAGCGACTGCTTAGCCATTGCAGCCTGGTAGGAGTTCCTTGGCGACTGGTTGTACTCTATGAATGGTATTGTCATCGCTATCACGCCCAGGATCGCGGCGGGCACTATCTCGACGTGCGTGTGCTCGGGCGTCACCTTGGAGATGTCCTCAGCGATGTACGCGTTCTCCTCCTCCTCCGCGTCAAGGTACTCGACTATCCCGTTGGCGAGAAGGTCGGACCATGTCCACTCCCCCTTCTTCAGCAGCTCTATGTGCGCGCGCGTTAGCTTCGGCCTGCCGTTCTCGACTACTATGAGCGGGCGCCTGAGACGCCCTGCGTCGCAGTTGACGTAGACCTCCTTTATCTCGCCCAGGTCGTAGTAGGCTACGTTCACCTCATGGTGCACCCTCCCCTGCCTCCTTAGCATGCGGATCGTTCTCGCCAGCTGCGCGCCGTCCTCCACGTAGCCTATCAGCCTCCCGTTCAGGAAGACCCTCGCTCCCTGGAGGGCCTGCCCGCCAGCCCTCTCGAGGGGCACAACCCCCAGCTTGCCCACCAGCAAGCTGTAGACTTCCTCCTCGCTGTACCCGTTCGAGAGAGTAGCTAGTAGAGCGAGGTTTTTCACGAGGCCGCAGTTCTGCCCTTCGGGGGACTCAACTGGGCACAGCCTACCCCACTGGGTGCCGTGGAGCTCGCGGGCCTCGAAGTGCGGCTGGGTGCGCGAGAGCGGGGAGACAACCCTCCTGAGGTGGGAGAGCGTGGCCAGGTAGTTCGTCCTGTCGAGTATCTGGCTAACCCCCGTGCGCCCTCCAGGCCAGTTGCCGGTTGCCAGTGCGTGCCTGAGCCTATCCGTGATTATATCGGGCCGCACCACGCTGACTACGCTCACATCCCTCTCCTTCGTCATGTGCCGCTCGAGAGAGTACGCCATCTCCTTCACTAGCTGCCTGAAAGCCTGGCGGAAGACTATCGAGAGCAGCTCGCCGGCGTGCCTTATCCTCTTGTTAGCCAGGTGGTCCTTGTCATCGGGTGGTCTCATGCCGAGCTTGAGCTCGAGCAGGCGGGAGACCATCTGGCCGACGAAGTAGGCTTTGGCCAGCCTCGCCGATGGCGTTCTGCCCACGTGGGGCAGGAAGTTCTCGTCGAGAACCTGCTGGGCTCGCTCAAGCCTGATGTTCCTGGGCTGACCGGGGGAGACCCTCGAGCCTATGTAGTCGAGAGCCTCCTCCTGCGTCCTAGCGATCTTGGACTGCTCTATGAGCACTGGAAGGAACTCCTGCTGGATCCTCGGGTGGGTGCTGACAGCCATCACTATCTCCTTGTCGCTTTTGAGGCCGAGTGCTCGCATCAGCACTACAACGGGTATCCTGGCTGGGCACGCTGGGAAGGAGACATAGAGCATGCCGTCCCTCGTCCTCTCCAGGCGAACGGGGACCCTGTACCCAGCAGCCACCGAGAACACTTTCGCGGTGTGCGTCACGGAGCTGCTCTCCCCGCCGTAGTCCACGAGGACTCTGTTCACGGAGAGGTCCTCCTGCATTACGATGACGCGCTCTGAACCATTGACAATGAAATAGCCGCCTGGGTCATAGGGATCCTCACCGAGCTTGACGAGTTCCTCCTCGGAGTTTACACGGGATAGAACACACTTGCT
>JAJHRT010000005.1 GCA_020833575.1 Thermofilum sp.
TGACCGTCTTTATCACGCCGTACGTGTACGAGTTGTAAGCCACTAGCACGCCCCCTCCCAGAGCTACAGCGTTCGTCCTCGTAGGTCCCAGCTGCGAGCCCGGTATGTCGAAGAGCCTGACGAAGTAATACTCCCCACTGAAGATGTCCCCAAGTATCAGCCCGCCTCGCGTGAACGCGAAGAGCCAGCCGTAAGCTGAGGCCACAGGCCCAGCCCACACCCTGCTCGCAGGCCAACCGTCTACAGGCACAGGCTTGATCTTCTCCACGAAGTGCTTGTCCTCAACCATGTCCACGCAGGCAATGCCTTCCACATCGTGCGGGTGCTGGTTCAGCACGAAGCACGAATACTCGAGGTGGTGAGCCCCCTTGAGGGCGAATCCCTCCAGAACCCTCCTAGCAGCTCTAGTACGCGGGTCTAGGCTAAACACCCCATGGTTCTCGTGCCCGTCAGCCCTAGCCACTAGGAGCTCATCGCGGTACGGGTTGTAGATTATCTCAGAGACCTCGCATGCCCATCTCTCCGGGTCCTGTAGCCCCTCCTTCCACAGTAGCTCCACCCTATCGTCCTCGATATCGTAGACGTGCACATGGCTGTACTTGTTCCTGAAATCTATGGTGGCCCCCTCGGCATGCCTCCCCCTGTACACCGCGGGAGCGTGAACCCACCCTCCGAAGTATATCCTCCCGTCCACAGCCTCAACAGCATTGTAAGTATCGCCACCGGACACAGGCTTAGGGCCCACCCTCTCGAACTCGTACACCCTACGCAACCCCCCATGGTCGAAGAAGTAGGCCCTGGCCTCCATGGCGAGAGTGTAGTACAGCACGCCGCGGTGGTATTTCAGTCCGAAGATACCCCCGCTCCCCCACTCAGGCCCGTACCGAGGTGGGTGCGCGGACAGGTGCTGGAGCAGGCTCATTTACTACACCCCCTCTGCGGCATGCTTATCGGCGAAATTCTTATATAAGGGTATTGCGGGTAAACCACTGTAACCATGGCAAGGTGGTAAAATGGCTGCAACGACTAAAGGCAGGAAATACGTATACATAGCCGCAGCAGTAATAATCCTGGCTATCATAGGTGTGTTTCTCTACCAATATCTCACGCCACCCGCTGCTCCTACACCGCCCCAACCTGCTGCCCCTACGCCACCACAGAAAGTCAAGCTGGTAGTGATTGGGCCCTGGGCTGGAGATGAAGCCAAGTACTTTCAAGCCGTAATAGATGAGTATGTAAAAAAGCATCCAAATGTGGAGATCGAATACAGAACAATGAGAGCTGAAGACGTAGCGGCGACCATGCCTGTGCAGTTCGCAGCCGGCACGGCACCCGGAGACGTTATCTTCGGGTGGGCATGGTTTATAGCTAAAATGGGTAAAGAAGGGCACTTAGTCGATTTAACAAACGTTATCAACGAGAAGGAATACGTCCCCGGCATTGTTGACGCTGTCAAGGCCGACGGTAAGATATGGGGGGCACCCTTCACGATGTGGCTCAAGCCCGGCTTCTGGTACCGTAAGTCGTTCTTCGAGAAGTACGGGCTCACCGAGCCCAAGTCCTACTCCGAGTTTGTCCAGCTACTGGAGAAGATCAAGGGCATACCAGGTATTAAGAACCCCATAGCTACTGGTGATGGAGTTGGCTGGCCGATGTCGGATGTTACTGAGCACTTCATAATCGCTTACGGAGGTCCGCAGATGCAGCTTGACCTGATTTCAGGGAAGGTGAGATTTACGGATCCGCGTGTGAGGAGTGTGTTCTCAGACTACCTGGTCCCGCTCCTGCAAAAGGGCTACTTCAGCGAGCCGATCGAGTGGACCACGGTCATACCAAAGTGGTGGGCAGGCGAGTACGCGCTGTACTTCATGGGTACATGGATAACTGGAATGGTTGACGATCCAAACGATCTAGACTTCTTCCCACTCCCCGAGAGCAAGGGTGTTGTAGGCGGGGCTGACTATGCATTCATTCCTAAGTACTCGAAAAACATTGACGCTGCAATAGACTTCATTAAGTACCTGGCTACCGAGGGGCAAGGAGTGCACGCAAGCGTTCCTTCCGGGAAGATTCCAACGTGGACAAAGGTGCCAGTGAGCCAGCTCTGGAAGCCCATGCAGAGTGTTTACACGAAGATAACCCAGAGAGGCATGGCTATTCTCCCGGACCTCGACGACAGCATTGGTGGTGACTGGCAAAAACTCTTCTGGGATCAGCTAAAACTTCTCTGGGTGAACCCCGGGGCACTAGACTCGGTGCTGAAAACGCTGGAGGCAAGTCAACCCAAACCCTAATAAACCCCCAAATAAAAGGATATTTTTCTCGGTGAACGTATGAAAATTAAGGGTATTAAAGATTTAGTAATATTTCTTGGACCACCACTAGCAATTTTAGCGATATTCGTTTTTTATCCAATACTTGGAACGATAATTATAAGCTTCCTCTCCGGAAGCTCTTTTACATTTGAAAATTACCGAGCCGTGTTATTTGAAACTATTCCCCTGAAGGCTCTAATAGTGGCCAGTCCTGGACCATACCCCCCATGGGGTGCGCTTGTTCACAACGCGGTATGGATTGTGATAGCTGTTCCAGCAGTTGTACTCCTGGGGATGGTGCTCGCCTATACACTGAGGAAGATCTTTGGATCCAGCATTGTCCTTGGGATTATCTTCCTAGGAATGGTTCTACCCGGGGTGGTCAGCGGGCTCATAATAAGATTCATGTTTGATGGATACATAGGGATTTTCCCCAGAATCTTTTCATTATTTAACATTCCATTACTTTCCAGTACATGGACTATTTACCCAGAAACTGCATTATTAGCATTGATACTTGGCTCGATATGGTTATGGCTAGGCTTCTCAGTGACATTATATTCTGCTGGTTTAGACTCAATACCTTCAAGCCTCATTGAGGCAGCGCTCATAGATGGTGCTTCTGAGAGAGAAATATTCACTAAGATAATTGTTCCACAACTTAAACCCGTTACAATCGTTGTGACGCTCATGACTGTTATGTGGATATTGAAAATATTCGATATAGTATATGTAGTAACAGGCGGAGGCCCGGGAGGAGCCTCTACTGTTCTGGCGCTGATAATGTACATGTACTTCGCAAGCGCGCTTGAGCATAACAAGGCAGCGGCAGTGGCTGTCATACTTGCCGCTTTAACACTTATCCCTGCGTACTGGTACATTAGAATGGTTCTTAGCGGTGAAAAGTATGAGGAGTAAAATCTTCCTCAGGAAGCTTTTCCTCAACCTTCCCATCTGGATCTTTGCCATTTTATGGCTTTTACCATTCATAGCATTGGTTATAATGTCTATTAAACCTTATACCGAGGTCATACTTAGTGGCTGGTGGAGCATTGGCGGGAACTACACTTTAAAGAATTATATTGAAGTTTTAACAAACCCATCTTACAACTTCCTCAGAGGCTTAGGTAACTCTTTCATAATATCGTCTCTAAGCACAGTCATACCTATAATCTTTGCCGCTATGCTGGCTTACTCTTTAAATTACCTCTCCTTTAAGTACAAAACATTACTTTTCATACTGATTCTCTTCTTTATGTCGGTCCCCCAGCAGATGGTGGTCATACCCCTCTTCAACCTTTACGTTAAGGTAGGGCTTCATGATACTCTTCTCGGCATTATTCTCCTGCACAGCGCATGGGGAGTACCCTGGATAGCTTTCTTCATGAGAAATTACTTTAAAATGATACCCCAGAGCTTAATCGAGGCAGCTAGAGTCGACGGCGCACCTGAGAGTACTATCTTCTTCAGAATCCTGATGCCTGTAAGCATCCCAGCCCTTATAGCGGCTTCTGCGATTCAGTTCACGTGGGTTTGGGGTGACTTCTTCTACGCAATGGTCTTCCTGCCTACACCTGCAAACTACGTTGTAACTCAGCGCTTAGCGCTCCTGAAGGGGCAGTACCACATAGACTGGGGGCTGCTAAGCGCTGGAGCCATTCTCACGATGCTTCCTCCCCTCCTAATGTACGTAGCCTTTAAGAAGTACTTTGTGCGAGGCTTCATAGGCTGGGGAGTTAAAGGTTAACCCCCAAAGAATCAGAATGTAAGTTGAGAGCTGTGCAGGCGGAGGGGTGGCGTGCCACTTACAGGGAGCAAGGGCCATCGGGAGCATCGCGCACGCTTGAGAGAACTTGACGAGGCAGAGGAGGAATCACTGAAAAGGTTCGCGGAAGGAGCCTAATTACGGGAGTGAACCCCCGGCTGCGCGCGGGGATGGGGGCTTAGTGCACGTAGCTCAGCGCATGGGAACGTGCGCGCGTCTTCTCATGAGATCCGGAGGGTTCTCAGGCGCTTCTCTGCTAGTGATGCCACGGTGACCCCCACTAGGACCTGCATCGTGTTAAAGGGGACTTCCGCGATCGCCGCTACCCCGAGGACGGCCTGCTCGTAGAGGAAGTACCCCAGCACCATCAGCGCGCCGCCGGCGGAGAGCGAGAGGAGGGTTTGGGGCGTGCCTACCTCCCTGAGGGTTGCCCAGACAAGGTAGGCGGCGAAGGTGAGCGCTGCCGCGAGCCAGACGAGCGCCGAGATGCTGAGCGTCAGGGTGCTGCCCGTGGGCGTGAGGTACACTTCGGTGCTGCCCGAGTAGAACGTGGTGCCGATGATCGCCATGAGCGAGGGGATCGCTAGCGAGGCTGCCAGCCCGGGGGCCTTGCCCATCTTGGCTCCGGAGAGCCTCCTGAGGAGCAGCGAAGCTACGAAGGCCTCTGCTGCCTTGATCACCAGGGTCGCCGGCGCGTAGATGTAGTAGCCTAGGATGACGTCTGCCAGCGCTGACCCCAGACCTGCCGCGAGCGCTGCCCATGGTGGCGGGAGGACTACTGCTGACAGGTAGACGCCCGCTTCTCCCAGGTTGAAGTACCCCCGTGTCTCTGGGATGTACACCGTCAGGACAACTGTGAAGAGTGTTGTCAGCGCGCCGAAGAGCGCGGAGACGGCGACCAGCTGGCTCCTCCGTCCTGGGCGCATGGCAGCGAGCCCCTCGCAGCGTACTCGCTTTAGGCAAAAAGTTTTACGTGGGCTCTGAGGGTTTTCCCGTGCATGCGCACGCGAACCTGGTAGAGGAGGTGCGCGAGCTGGCGGCTAGGCTTGGCGCAAGCGAGGCGCTTGCGCGCGTCGCCCGTGAGCTCTTCGAGGAGCTAGCAGAGCCCTTTAAGGGCTGCAGGAAGGTTCTCTGCGTGCAGCCCCACCCGGACGACTGCGAGTACGGCGCAGGAGCTACTCTCGCAGACCTCGCCGACAGCGGCGTGGAGATCACGTACCTTACGCTCACGGACGGCAGCAAGGGCACGCTGGACCCCAGCGTGGAGCCAAGGCGGCTGGCCGAGGTCAGGAGGAGGGAGCAGGAGAGGGCCGCGCAAGTCATAGGTGTCAGTAAGCTCATCTGGCTCGACTACCCGGATGGAGAGCTCCCCTACAGCGCGGAGGTCAGGAGGAGGATCCTCGAGGTCATAAGGGGTGAGAGGCCTGACGTTGTCATGTCGCCCGACCCGTGGCTCGCGTACGAGGCCCACCCGGATCACAGGCACGGCGGGCTACTCACCCTGGAGGCTGTGATGTTCAGCCCGCTACCCCTCTTCGACAAGGGCTCCCAGCCGCACTCGGTCAAGGTGGTCGTGCTCTACTACACTGCTAGGCCCAACTACTTCCACCCCGTCGACAGGACCTTTGAGAGGAAGCTGGAGGCTCTGAAGGCGCACGAGAGCCAGTTCGCCGCGACCTGGCAGACCCTCGAGCTCTACCTCAGAGTGCTCGCCGCGGCGTACGGCGGGCAGGCGGGCTCCACGTACGCTGAAGCCTTCAGGGTCCTGCCAACCCTGCTACTGCACGCGAGCGCGCTATCCGAGCTTGTCTAGGGAAAGCCCCTGCCGGGCGCTCACGGCGCGATCAGGTCGTAGATTGAGAGGAGTCCTAGCCGCCGGGCTCTCGGGCAGAGGTAGAGGGTCTGCCCCCTGGGCTTTACCTTGAGGCAGCTGTCCCTGTCAACACCCGTGATTCTCGCGCCAGCCGCTCTCAGGGACTCAATAACTCTCTCCTCCACGCCCCTGAGCAGGCATGGTGCGTGCACCACGCCCTCGTAGTCTACCTTGATGCCGAGCTCCGAAGGGTGTAGCGGGAGGAACTCCAGCCCTAGAGCGTGGGCAGCCTCCGGAGAGAGGGCGAAAACCCTCGCGTGCGCCGCCAGCCTCTTCTTGGCTGAATCAATGGAGCTCCTGTCTAGGGGTCCTCCCCTGGTGTACCTCGCATCAAGCCCCTTCACCACCGCTAGGCCTGCTCCTAGGCGCTCGGACAGCTTCTCAGCGTACTCCAAGTCAAGCTCCTCCACGGAGACCAGCAGCGGTGCTCCTCCCCTCACGACCTCAACCTCGATCCTCAGGGGCTTCCCGAAGGCTTCGGGCAGCGCGTACCCGAGCGGGCACTCAAAGGTGCAGCGCCAGCACTTAGCGCACTTCTCCTCCCAGAGTGCAGGGCTCCTCGAGTACCCTAGGGGGCTCAGCGCCAGGCTGCCGCTCTCCAGGAAGGTGGGGCAGCTCGCAAGGCATATGCCTGGGCAGTAGAGGCAGGGGTTCCGGACCTTCCTGAAGGGTAGGAGCGCGAAGCGCGCGATGAGAGTCGGCGTCACCTTGATAGCCCTCAGGACTGTGAGGCTGACCAACCCTCTCTCACCCGAGCCACTTGCCGGGGTTGCTGACCCCCATGGGGTCTAGGGCTTTCTTCACCCTCCTCAGGTACTCGAGAGCTGCCCCGAGCTCCTCCCCTACCCACTCCCTGCGCAGCAGCCCGATGCCGTGGTGGTGGCTGATGGTCGCGCCCTCCTCGAGGAGCGTCCGCATGGCCTCGCGCCACATCCTCCAGTAGACCTCCTCGCTCGCCTCGTACGTCAGTGTGAAGTAGATGCACGCGCCGGTTGTGTAGAAGTGGGACGCGTGGGCCAGCACAGCGTAGACTCCCCTGACGGCCCTCACGCGCCTCTTGAACTCGTGGTACACTCTGGGCAGGTTGCTCCACGTGGCTGCTGTCTCTATGGTGTCGAACCAGAGGCCCAGGGGCACGACGAGCTTCTTCAGCTCGCTAATCACGTCGAACCTCGTCCTCAGCCACTTCTCCACGTACTCCTCCCCGATGTCCACCCCGCCGTGCTTCGCGACCACTCTCTCTATGACTGAGACCTTAGCCCTCAGGAGCTCCTCCTCACCCTCCTCCACGATGAGCAGCAGTATGTCGCGCGCGTCGTGGAACCTTGCCGCGCTGTCATCCCTGTCGTACAACCTGGCGACAGCGGGTGTGGCCCAGGCAAGCATGATCTCCCTCATAGCCCTGAGCCCAGCCTCGAAGCTGGGGAAGGCGAAGGCCCTCCTCCAGGTGTGGGAGGGCAGGGGGAACACCTTCAGCGCAGCCTTGGTCACCACGCCCAGCTGGCCCTCACTCCCTATGAGCAGCCTCTTGAGGTCGGGGCCTGTGGCGGCCCTCGGGACAATGCTCCTGCGCATCGGTATCAGCCCGCCGTCAGGCGCCACGGCCTCCAGGTCGACCAGGAGCTCCTCGATGCCCCCGTACTTCGTGCTGAACTGCCCCGTGCTCATCGTCGCGATCAGGCCCCCGAGGGCGGCCTCGGGGTAGGACTGCGGTATGTGCCTCAGGGTGAACCCCTTCTCGTTCAGAAACTCCTCCAGCTTCCTGAGTAGCACCCCGCTCTCCGCGACCACCAGGGCGTCCTCCTCCGAGAAGGAGAGCACCCGGTTCATCCTCTTAACATCGATCACCAGGCAGCCTTCGCACATTGTAGCGCCTATGACCCCGGATCCACCGGCGTAGGGGACGAAGGGGACCCTGTACTCGTTGCACAGCCTCACCAGCCGGACTACCTCCTCCACGCTCTCAGGCCAAGCCACCGCGAGTGGTTTGGGCAGCTCCTCGCCCCTGACCTCCTTGAGGAGGGCTAGGGGCCAGTAGTCACGGCTGTAGAGCCTTAGGGTATCTGCGTCGCTTGCCACCCTGCCGCTGACCGCCTCCTCCACCTTCCTCAGAAACTCCCTGAGAGGAACGGGTTTCTCCCCCACTTCCTCAACACCTCCAGCAGCTCCCTATACTTCTCAAGCATGAGCTCCCGCTCCCCCCTGGTCGTCCGGGGCTCGAAGAGCCTCTGGGGTGGCGGGGGCTCTTCAAGGTCCCGCTTGGAGAGCCTGCCGTCTGCGAGGGCGAGTAGCCTCGCCACACCCCTACAGCTGCTCTCCACATCCGCAGGCCTAGCAACCCTGAACCCCGTCGCGTCGGCGAGCACCTGGAGGAAGAAGTCCGACTGGGAGTAGCCGCCGGAAGCCCAGAGAGGATCTCGAGCAGCCCCAACCCTCCTCCCAATCTCCCAGACGAGGTAGGCAACGTGGAGAGCCACACCCCAAGCAACACCAGCCACCACCTCCCCACGCCCAGCGCCAAGGCTAAGCCCGCAGATCAGTCCCCTGACGTCGGGAGCGCGGGGGCACCTGAACCCGCCGAAGGCCGGGACGACGAGCACACCCCTACCAGCCTTAGAGGCGAGCCCCTCCATCTCCTCATAGCTCGAGAAGAACCCAGCCCCCCTCAGCCACTCAACTATGGAGCCTGTCGTGCGCACAAAACCCTCTACGCCGTACACCTTCTGTCCATCAAGGCTGAGGATTATGAGAGGGACCAGACCCCCGCCAGCCATCACCAGCTTCCCAGTGCACTGCTCGACGAAGGAGCCTGTGCCGTGAACGCTCTCGATAGCCCCCTCCCTCAGGGCCCCCACAGCCACAGAGGCCGCCTGCTGGTCTGCTATCAGCACTGAGACGTCGAGCCCCTCGAAGCTCCCAGCATCCACCACGTTGTCGACAACCTCAGGCGTCCTCCTGGGCAGCTTCAAGAGGTCAAACACGATGTCAATTTCTCTGAGATCCTTCGGGTGAATGAGCCCTGTGAGAGCGGCGTTCGTCGCGTCCGAGTAGTACTTTCCTGTGAGCGAGTAGAGGAGATAGGAGTCCACTGTCCAGAGGTAGGCGTCCCCGCGCTCCACCCTCTCCCGAAGCCCGGCCACGTGGTCGAGCAGCCACCTCATCAGCACGGCTGGGGAATCCGGGCTCAAGATCTGCGCTAGAGCGCCGCTAGCGCGCCTCAGCATCTTCACGTAGCTAGGCAGCCTCTCCACGACCTCCCTCCCGCGCCCATCAATCCAGGTGATGACGTTGGTGAGCGGAAGCCCCTCCCTGCTCCACGCCAGGACAGAGGCTCTGTACGTGCATATGCCGAGCTTCCTCGCTCCCAGGCTCTTCGCCTTCCTCGCGAACCCCCTCACAACCTCTGCCAGCTTGGCAGCATCCTGCTCCACGTAACCCGAAGCAGTCTGCTCAAAACCCACGCTCACCCTCTCGTAGAAAATCCTCGACAGACTCTCGTCGTAAACGGCAAGCTTCACACCAGTAGTACCAACATCCACAACACCATACCTACCCTCATCGCCCACGAGAAACCCCGTAGCAACCTGTAAAAATGCTTATATATGTTTGTTCTTCAAGTGCTATTTAAGCTAGCGTTTTTGGGAGGCTAGCCCTAGAGCGAAGACCACGGCTGCTGCTACCAGCGGAATCCACCCTTTTAGCCCGATCACCTCCAGGCCGTAGTAGAGTAGAAGCGATCCCGCGAGCGCGAACACCGCTGCCAGGAGCTTGTCCACGAGATAGTAGATTACCGCTGCCAGCGCGAGGGTGAGGAGCGCGACTGCCTCCTCGCTTTTGACGATGATGCCTGTTGAAGCAATCGCGTAAGCGCTGAGGAAGCCCGCCAGCAGGGAGAGCGCCAGCTTGAAGGCTGAGTAGCCTATGAGGGCTCCAAGCACGAACCCTAGCAGGAAGAGGGCCGGGCTGCCCAGGCTCTCCTTCAGGCTGGGGGCAGAGTACGCGTAGAGGAGGTAGCCCAGGGCGAGGCCGAAGGTCAGTGACACGAGGAGCTTCGCCAGCCTGAGGCCCCAGACTGCCACTATGAAGCCCAGCAGGGCTAGAAGCGCGCCGAGCCAGGGTGCCGGTAGGCTCACGCGCTTGAAGCCGGGCGCCTCCTCTTAAACCTCCTCCACGAGAGCGCGATGGCGGCGAGCACCGCAGCTGCAGCAGCGAGTAGCCAGGGTGGTACCTGCTGCGTCGCGGGCCACACCGGTATCCCTGCGTAGCTGAGTGGTAGTGGTGCCCTGCAGCCCAGTAGAGGCCTAGCGCCTGGCACCTCGCTGTAGGACACCCAGGTGCCGTTGAGCAGCACCAGCCTCTGCTCCCACCCGGCCCTCCCCGCTGAGCAGGCCGTGGACAGCCTCTCGACGTCTGTCTGCTTTAACCCCTCCAGAACCCCCTCTGAAGCCAGCCTGCTAAGCTCCAGCCCCACCACTCTGCAGAGCTCTCCGCTGGAGATGTTGAACAGCGGTCTACTCCCCTCCACGGGCACCTGGAACCTCACCGTGGGAAGCCTGGCGCCGAGCGGCGGGGCTGAGGAGTAGTAGAGCGCGACGATGACCCGGTCGTCGTAGCCGCTTCTGTACGCGTAGACCTCGGGGGCGACCTCCCTGTAGGCACCTAGCAGCGTGGCCCTCAGCTTAACCTCTGCGGGGAGGACAAGCTCGACCGCGTAGGCGTCCTCCGCCTCTGGGCAGGGCTGCGCCGCAGCAGTAAGCTGGGGAATTGCCAGCAGCAGGGCGCACACCACAGCGAGGGCAGCGCTCCTTGGCATACCCGCCCACAGAACTCAGCTCCACCTGGTTATTAGCCCGGCGCTCGCCTGCTGGAAGCGTGAAAAAAGTGAAAGGAGGAATTAAGAGTCGGGAATGCGGAGTGCTTCCCCGGGTTTTCAGAGGTGTAGCTAATGGGGCTTGAGAAGAAGGTGAGGAAGGTTCTGGAGAGATACTCGGGCTACAATCTCTCCTGCGAGATCAGGGATGGCGTGGTCTTTCTCTACGGACGTGTCAGGAGCTACGAGGAGTGGGTGGAGATAGGGCTGGAAGTGGGCAGGATCAAGGGGGTTGAGGGGGTTGTGAACAAGATCGTCTGGGACGGCTACCCAGCTGAGAAGGTTAGGGAGAGGGAGGAGAGGCGCAGGAGGATCTTCGAGGAGAACAAGGGGAGAGTGGTGGGCAGCTACGACGTAGTGGTAATAGGTGGGGGCGTCACGGGCACGGCTATCGCGCGCGAGCTCTCCAGGTACCAGCTGAGGATAGCTCTTCTCGAGAAAGCGCCCGATGTGGCCACAGGAGCTACCAAGGCCAACAACGGGATGATACACGCGGGGGTAGAGCCCCCGCGTAGCACGCTGAAAAGGAAGCTTAACGTCAAGGGGTGCAGGATGTACGAGAGGTGGGCGCGCGAGCTTAACTTCAAGTACAAGAGGGTGGGAAGCCTCTGGCTGATTACCCCGAGGACCCTCGAGAAGTACAGGCGCTTCCTGCCTGGCCCGCTCTACACCCTCGTCCTGAAGTACGTCCTGCCGTACATCGTGGTTCTGAAGGGCATCATCAACGGAGTGAGAGGCCTCAGGGTGGTCCGCGGCAGGAAGATATTCGAGATGGAGCCCTACGCTGCACGGGATGCTCTCGCCGCTGTGTACGTGCCGTGGACCGCGATTGTCGACCCCTACGAGGTCGCGGTAGCTCTCGCCGAAAATGCGGCGGCGAACGGCGTGGAGATCTTCACGAGCACCGAGGTGGTCGGCTTCCTCAAGGAGGGGGACACCATCAAGGGTGTCGTGACGAACCGCGGGGTGTTCCTGTGCAGGTACGTCGTCAACGCGGCCGGGGTGTACGCGGACGAGATCGCCGAGATGGCGGGGAGCCCCGAGTACACCATACACCCCAGGAAGGGTGTTCTCGTACTCTTCCACCGCAGCACCGGCTCCTACGTCAGGCACTGCCTGGCGGAGATCATCCTGCCCCCGCCCCCGAGGACGAAGGGCGGGGGCATCAACCCGACCCCTCACGGGAACGTGATGTGGGGTCCAACCGCGGTGGAGGTGCCGGACAAGGAGGATGTCTCGGTCGACCCCGAGGAGGTGCAGCTAGTACTCGCGAAGTACTCGACAATCCTCAGCGAGTTCCCCAGGGACAGGGTGATCAGGTACTTCGCGGGGGTGAGGGCGGCGACCTTCACCGAGGACTTCGTGATAAGGCCCGCCAAGTGGGTTCGCAACCTCCTGCACGTTGCAGGCATACAGTCCCCAGGCCTCGCGTCGGCCCCCGCGATAGCCGAGTACGCTGTCCAGAAGCTGAGGGAGATGGGGCTTGAGCTGCGGGAGAAGCCCAGCTTCAACCCGTTCCGGGAGCCCATACCCTCGCTGAGGGACATGGAGCCGGAGCAGGCCGAGGAGCTGATCAGGAGGGATTCGAGGTGGGGGCACGTGGTCTGCGAGTGCGAGCTAGTTACAGAGGCGGAGATAGTCGAGGCCATAAGAAGGGGCGCGCGCACGGTTGACGCGGTCAAGAGGAGGACGCGCGCGGGCATGGGCGAGTGCCAGGGGGGACGCTGCCTCATCAAGGTGGCGATGATCCTCTCGAGGGAGCTGGGGGTCCCGCTACCCGCGGTGCTGAAGGAGGAGGCTCCGCTGTTCGACGGCTACGTGCGGGGTGAGGCGTGGTGATCGAAGTAGGGAAGGACGTCGTCGTTGTGGGCGGAGGGCCCTCGGGGCTAGCGGCGGCTGTGAGGCTCGCCGAGCTGGGGTACAGTGCCGCGGTGGTGGAGTCGGGGGATGAGCTGGGCGGCATCCTCATCCAGTGCATCCACGACGGCTTCGGGACTAAGCTGTTCGGCAAAGCGCTCTCAGGGCCTGAGTTCGCCAGCAGCTTCATCGAGAGGCTGGGAGAGCTGGGCGTAGAGGCCTGGACGCGCACTCACGTGGTGCGCGTGCGCCTGGAGGGCGGCTCGTGGGTGCTGACAGCCGTGAGCCCGAGGGGAGTCCTCAGGTTCAAAAGCAGAGCTGTCGTCTACGCGACAGGCTGCAGGGAGCGCACGCCCTTCGAGATACGCGTGGGCGGTACGAGGCCCGCCGGCGTGTACACAGCGGGGCTAGTGCAGCGGCTGGTCAACCTCTACGGAGTCCTCCCCGGGAGGAGGGTGCTCATCGTGGGGGGAGGTGACGTGGGCATGATCGTGGCCCGCCACCTGCACCTTGAGGGTGTTGAGGAGCTGCTGGTGGTCTTCCCGGAGCCCTGGTTCGCGGGCCTCCCCAGGAATGTCCAGCAGTGCATCCTGGACTTCGGCATACCGTTCAGGCCGAGGACCATCGTGAAGGAGATAGTGGGTAAGGAGAGAGTCGAGGGGGCTGTTCTCGTCAGAGTTGACGAGAAGTGGCAGCCTATAAAGGGCACTGAGGAGTTCTACCCCTGCGATGCGGTAGTCTTCTCCGTGGGCCTTGTGCCGAACGCCTCACAGCTGGAGGAGCTGGGAGCAGAGATAGACCCGCGGACCAGAGGCCCGGTGGTGAACGAGTACTTTGAGACCTCGCTGAGGGGGGTGTTCGCCGTGGGCAACCTCCTAACACCCTTCGACTACGTTGACGATGCTGTGGAGACAGCTTTCATAGCGGCGGAGGGGGTCTCGAAGCACCTGAGCGGCGAGGCTAGAAGGGATAAGCCCATCCCGCTGCGCCCCGGCCCTAATGTCAGGCTGCTCGTGCCCCACCGGGTGGAGTGGGCTTCGGGGAGAGACGTCACGCTCTTCCTCAGACCCTCTGTGGAGAGGGAGAACCCGAGGATCTCTGTCAGGAGCAGTGGGGGAGAGCTGTACCACACCAGGCGCCGCTACGCCCGCCCCTCACTGATGGAGAGGGTTGAGCTTCCGAGAGGCCTCGTCGAGAGCTCGCCCGAGGGGGTGGTCGTGGATGTTGAGTGATGTGGTCTGCGTGCGGTGTCCCCGTAGCTGCCTGATCAGGGTCGCGGTGGAGGAGGGCTCCGTGAAGAGCGTGGAGGGTTACGGCTGCCGCCTAGGCTTCGAGTACGCTGTGGAGGAGGTCACGAACCCGAAGCGCACGGTCTGCTCCACGGTCAGAGTCGTGGGGGGCAGGTACCCCAGGCTGCCCGTCAGGACCTCGGAGCCTGTTCCCAAGAGCAAGATCAGAGAGGTTGTAGAGGCTCTGCGCGGCGTGACGGTCAAAGCTCCTGTGAGGAGGGGGGAGGTTATCGTGAGGAATGTCGCGGGCACGGGTGCCGACGTTGTAGCAGAGATGGACGTGGAGCCCGAAGCCGCTTAGCGCGCTTGCGCGGGGAAACCGATATATACCGTCCTCCTTCGCGCTTGAGCGCTTGTGGACCCTAAGAGGCTAGCCGAGGAGGCAGGAGTCCGAACGGACTGCGTGCGGGAGCTCGAGACCGTGGACGGAGGAGTACTCTACCGCGCTGAGGTGGATGCTCCAGGGGATGTCCTCATCCTGGACACGGACAGCGGCCTCAGGATCGCGGCGGAGCCGGAGCTCGTGGGGCTGAGGCTCGAGTCAGAGGCGCTCCAGGCGGCAAGGGCGGCAGCTCAGGCAATAGCCAGGCGCCTAACCCTCGACTCTGTGATCTTCCTCCACGTCCTCAGGGCTTCAAGAGGGTACATGCTGCTCGAGGCACTCCAGGAGGCGGGCTACAGCACCAGCGAGGCCTTCATCAGGGTGGTGTACCCCAGCGCCCCCACAGGCTCCCATGTTTCCGCGTCACCGAGCGTAGTGCTTGCACGCGCAGAGGAGCTGCCCAAGGGCCCCGCCTCGCTCGTCGTAGCGGACACTGTGGCCACGGGAAGGACGCTCGTCGCCGCGCTGGGCTTCCTGCTCGAGCTCGCCGAGTTCAAGGGGGCCCGGGTGGGGGAGGTCCACGTGTACGGCTTCCTCTCGGAAGCCGGCGTCAGGAGGGTTGCGGAGTTCCTGCAGGGGGAGGGCGTGGAGAAGGTGCACTTCTACGCCATCCAGGACCTGACAGCGCTCGCCTCCAACGAGTACGACATGCCCCTCTACGGCCCCGACCTGCCCAGGCACAAATCGGGCAGGCGCGCGACCCTGGGGGGCGTTGCCGCCGAGAGGACTCTCGAGAGGATGCTCCCGCACTACTTCCCCGGGATGGACCAGCCGGGCGACTGGAGCGAGAGGCAGTGCGTGCTCTACAACGGCGAGGGCTACGAGCGGGGCCGCGTGCGAGAGCACCTGGAGAGAAGCCTGAGAGCCCTGGACGAGCTGCTCGAAGCCGCGCGGGAGTACCCCTGGTACGGCGACTGGGTCGATAGGATCTACGTTAAGCGCCGGCAGGCGCTGCTCCAGGCGCTCCAGGAGAGGAGCCACTGTGTGCGCACGCAGTAAATCCAAAAAGGCCTTTCGACGCGTATATTCACGGCGGATGACGAGCGCCTGCGGCACCTCCGAGCCGTGAGGAGTACCAAACCGGCTGACGCCCTAGGAAAACCTGAGCTCCTCTGGCTTCAGCTGAGCCCTTCTGAAGGCCTCCTTCACCAGCTCAACGGCTGCTACGGGGCCGCAGTCTGCCTGCAGCAGGTGGGATGTGCACCCGGAGCTGCAGTCGCTACTGCCGAAGCCCGGCACGGGGTGCCTGAACCCGAGCTGCTCGAGGTGAGGTGTGAGCGCGCACTCCCTGCCCTCGGAGAGGGCGTAGACGACTGCGAGCACCCTGGAGGCGGCTGTGGTGAGCTGGTCCACGTGCCACTTGACCTTCTTCTCCCTTCTCAGGTGCCTCTCGACCCTTGCCCTCAGCCCCCCAGGCCCCCTCGCAGACCCGATGTACACGTAGAGCCCTGGGCCCAGCTCTGCGGCACGGCGGCCCAGCCTCACCTGCACCCTCTCGGCCAGCTCGATCACCAGGGCGTAGACTCCCCCATCACTGGGAAGGGCGCAGCTCGACGACCCTGAGCACGGCATTGACGCCAGCCTCCGCAAGGGCCTCCTCTACCTGCTTCACGAGGTCCGCTGGGCAGCTCCTGCAGTAGAGGGTGCAGCTCCCCCTGCTGGGCTCCAGCAGGAGTACACCCGCGATCCTGCCCCTGTAGGCGAGCAGGAACTCGAAGGCGTGCCACCTCACGTACAAGCCCCTACGCCTCAGCTCCTCCACCAGCCTCAGCCGGCTGCTCACGGAGAGCAGGTACCCCGACCTAGCCACGCCCGGAGCACCCCGTACCCTCAGAGCCGGCAGCAGCGCTCCGCCACACCTCCTCGGCCTCCGCGAGCACCTCCTCCTCGCTCCGCTCGGTCTCCAGGAGCTGGTACTCGGCGTAGAGAGCTTTCCTGTGCTGAAGCCTCACCAGCCTCATCTCCACGGCCCTCCTGAGCGGGTGGAGCAGCACCGAGAGGTAGGCTCTGGTGATCGCCGCGAGAGTGGCCTCGCTCAGTATTATCGCCTGGTCGCTCAGCTCCAGCAGGAGCCTAACGTGCGAGTGCCCCCTGGGGATGAACGCTATTACACGCGAGACCTCCTCGTTCCTGTACACCCTTGCCCGCATGGCCGCGGGGGGTGGGCGTCTAGCAACCACTTAAAGAGTGCGGCGGGCGGCGCTAGGAACCCCTGCGCGGGGCGCTCAAGAACCACGTGCTCACGAGGATTGTCAGGGCAGCTGACAGGACCAGCGCTGTTGTGCCCCAGCTGGGCGGGTTTTCCCGCAGGAGCTCCGCGCAAGCGAGGGCCGCCACCGCAGACGTGTAGAGCGGTAGGTGGTGGGCTAGCAAGCGGGTCAACCCCAACGCCTTGCCCCTCGCGAGAACGTGTAGCGCGTCTCTGAGGACTAGCGCCAGCAGTGCCAGGAGCACCACCCCCGTGGTGCTCGCCTGGCTGTGGGCAGCGTAGGCCACCAGCACTAGGTAGGTCGCCGAGAAGCCTGCCTCGACCACCGGAATGTTGCCGAGCACCGCTCCCAGGATCATCAGGGCGAGGAGCGCGAGCAGCAGGCCCTCCAGGTGCACCGGTATGCTCAGCAGGAGCATGACGGCTACGTACGCTGACGCGGTTAGCAAGGCTAGGGCAGCCTCGCTCATGGGAGCTCCACCAGCACCACTCCGCGCGATCTGCGCGGCAGGATCCTGAGAACACCCCTCCTCCAGGCCTCTGAGAGTAGCTCGTGGAGCTTCTCCTCGCCCACGATGGACCTCGGGAAGGGGCTCACCGCGATGCACACGACCGTGTACCCCGCCGCCTCGGCCTCTGAGACCACCTCGAGGGCGTCCTTCTCCGTGAAGGGGGAGATCACCACGACCGAGGACCTGGCGGGCGAGATGAGCAGTGAAATCCTCCTGAAAACCTCCCTGTAGCTGACGACCTGCCTCTTCGCCGTATACCTCACATCGGCCAGGGACGACAGGAGCCTGAGCAAGTGCCTCTTACCAACCCCCGGTTTAACCCAGTCCCTGTAGTTTCCGACTACGAGCAGCGACACGCTGTTCCCAGAGCTTATCAGCGAAAGGATGACCGAGGCGGCAACCCTCACGAGATCGTCTACATACTCCTCAACCCTCTTCCCGAGCAGCCTCTCGCCACTAACATCCAGGACTACGAGGACGTTCGTGCGCTTCTCCCCCTCGAAGGCGTTCACCATCCAGCGCTGGTGCTTCGCCGAGGCCTTCCAGTTCACCCTGCGCAGCACGAGCTCCAGAGCCTCCCGGACCTCGAGGAAGTCTCCCCCCTCCCCCGGCTGCCGCGAGGCAACCTCACCTGGGTGGGGTGCTGTGAAGCGCGCTCTGACCCTGAGCCGGCGCCCGCGCGGCACCCTGGGGAGCACCGCCACCTCGTCGGGCTCGACTCTGAGCAGCTCGTACCTCTGCATGAGAAGGGGGTCGTGGACCTCGACCAGCGCCGGGCCTAGCTTGTAGTGCCCCCTCTTGCCGCAGCGGACCCTATAGGTTACGCGTTTCTCCTCGCCAGGCTTCAGCGCGAAGACGCCTCTGGGCGCGCCCTCAACGACCTCTAGTGGAGCTTGGACCGTCTCGGAGACGCTGAGCACGAGGGTTCTGCCGGACTTGTTCCTCACCAGGATTCCTGCCTCGACCTCGTCGCCCTCCATAAGCCTGGTTCTGGCCACCACCCGCTCAGCCTCCACATCCCCCGGTTTGGGGGGCGCGTAGGACATGCTTGCCAGGATGGAGTAGAGCAGCGGGAGCTCGAAGAGGAGCAGGGAGGCTCTCCGAGCCAGGAGGGCTGCTGCGAGCACCGCGAGGGCTAGCGCGCCCGTGAACCACCCCTTAGCCGTGAGCATCGCTAACCCCGGAACCCCTTGGGGACCTCGACCTTCTCCAGAACCCGCCTGATCACCTCCTCAGCCGAGACCCCTATCATCGCGCTCTCGACTTTGAGCACGAGCCTGTGGGAGAGCACGGGGACTGCGAGCTCTTTCACGTCGTCGGGGATCACGTAGTCCCTACCCCTCACTAGCGCTAGGGCTCGCGCCGCCTTCATCAGGGCCTCCGAGCCCCTCGGGCTCACGCCCACCTCCACCTCCTTCACCCCCCTCGTCGACGAGGTTATTCTCACGATGTACTCGAGGATGCTGTCGTCAACGTACACGTCCTCCACCCGGCGCTGGAGCTGGAGCACCTCGTCCCTCGTCAGCACCCTGCTTATCTCGGGCCTGTCGCTCCTCCTCTCTATGCGCTTCTTAAGGATCTGCACCTCCTCGGGGAAGCTGGGGTACCCGATGCGCGTCTTGATGAGGAAGCGGTCGAGCTGCGCCTCCGGCAGGGGGTACGTCCCCTCCTGCTCTATCGGGTTTAGGGTGGCCACGACCATGAAGGGCTCCTCGAGGGGGAAGGTGTTGCCGTCTATCGTGACCTGCCTCTCCTGCATGGCCTCCAGCAGTGCGCTCTGGGTCTTGGGCGGCGCCCTGTTCACCTCGTCTGCGAGCAGAATGTTCGTGAACACGGGCCCCCTTCTGAGCTTGAACTCACCGCTCTTCGCATCCCAGTAGTACCCGCCTGTGATGTCTGAGGGCAGGAGGTCTGGCGTGAACTGGATCCTGCGGAAGTGCAGGTCGAGGGCCTTCGCGAAGGAGGATGCGAGCAGGGTCTTAGCCATCCCCGGGTAGTCCTCGATCAAGACGTGCCCCCGCGCGAGGAGGGCCACCAGCAGCCTGTCTATAACCTCCCTCTTGCCGACGATCGCCTTGCCCAGCTCCTCGTACAGCCTCTCGAACGCGCTTGAGTAACCCATCAGAACCGAGGCAGGGGCTCACCGCTATTTGCTTATCTCACTCGAGAAGCGGAAGATCTCCGCCTCCAAGTCCTCAGGGCGCAGGCTCTCCCCCAGTCGCAGCCTCCACCGGAGCTCTTCAACGAGCCCCTCCCTCCCAACCTCCTCACCCTCGCCTTCAGCAGTACTCCTCCTGGGCAGGGATGCAGCGACAGCTCTGGCGAGGGCGAGGAGCACGGCTGCGATCAGCAGTATCCAGGCAAGCGTCCAGAGGAGCGGGACTGTCAGCAGGTCGTGCGCCACGGCGAAGCACAGGGAGAGGGCAAGGAGCAAGGCCTGAGCCCAGCTAGCCCTCGCCACTCGGACCACCGCGGTGGCCCTCTTCAAGGGAGGAAACTATGCGCGCGAGCGCCCTCTCCGCCGCCTCCTTGTCTCCCTGCTGGAGCGGGTGGTCGCTGTAGGCGGCCTTCTCGAAGAGGAGTGTTAGCACCTCGAGGGGCTCTGGGGGGACTCCCGGAAGCAGCCCTGTAGCCTCGCGCATAATCTCACGGGCTGTCATCTCGGCTGTAACCCTGACTCCGTGCCTGCGGAGCTCCCTGCAGAGGGAGTAGTAGAGCTCGATGATCACACGGCGTGCGTCTTCCTCGAGCCTGAGGCTCTCCAGCGCCGTGGAGACCTCCCGGAGGAAGCTCTCGCGGAAGCCTTCTTCAGAGCCTCTAGGTGGCGGGGGCTGCCTCTCAGCCAGAGCCAGGGCCACGGAGAGGAAGGCTAGCAGCAGCGCTGCCAGAGCGGCGAGGGGCGCGTAGGGCGCCAGAACTCCTCCGGCCCTCTCGGCGAGGATGGCCTGAGGCTGGCTCCCAGCCGCTGCAGCCTGAGTCAGATTCTCCGTGAGAGACGCGTTGACGGCCTGCTTAAGCAGGGTGTATGCTTCCCGGCGGTGCTCCTCGAGGCTTCTGGCGCTCAGGAAGTAGGCTACAGCCAGGAGAAGAATGTTCACCAAGAGCCAGAAGAGAGAGGTGCGCCGCCCCCTTACCTCCTCCTCTGGTTCCCTGCGGAAGAGCTCCCTGATGGCCTCCGCGAGCTCGCGCCTCATAGAGAATATGCCGAGAGCCAGCAGCGAGGACAGCGAGAGGTAGAACGCCGCCACAGCGTCCTCCACGCTCACGCTCGGCATGTACAGCTGCTCGACGTCGCTTGAAGAAGCCAGTAGGATGACAGCGGTCAGCAGAGGAGCGAGGAGCACCCATAGCCTCCTAGGCAAAGAGCTCACTACTTCCCTGGCCGAGGGCAAGGTATTTTAACGCGTCGTGAGAGGTAAGCCCCGCTACTGATAGTCGCACGACTTTTCATCAGTTTGCAGCCGGCGCTTGGATTTGCGGTGTGCGCAGCCCCCTGAGCGAGTGCGCTAACTGCGCACATGTTTCCTGCGGCTTGTCGGCAATCGAAAAAAATTACCCCCCATAGCGTACCTTAACAGGGCGGGTAGACATGAATGCGAATAGGCGGGAATGGGTAGCACCAAAAATCATGTCCGGTACGCCCGAACCGTCAAAGAAGTGCGAGCTATGCTTTTCATGCTATTCTAAGTTTGGTCCAGTGCCAACATAGCTCCTAGTGATAAATGATGGAACTACATGAAATAAAACCTCTTTTTCTCCCTAAAGTTATCAGAAATGAGAATTCCCTGATGAATGAAGAATACATAGTAGCGACTATCTTAGACTATAATGGAGGTATTCACTATCTTAATGAAACTGCACTCAGAATCCTTCAGTTATGTGATGGAAATCATAGCATTGAAGAAATTATCAACATCATTGATGAGGAGTACACTGGCAGTAGATGGAGCAAGATTATCGGTGTTTATAAAACACTAGTTGAGGGTCTTAGGAGGGGCTTTGTTGCTATACGCAGCGAGGGGCTCGCCGCGCGGCCACGGGTTCTCGGCTCACCACCAGATAAGCCCCTGCTTAACTTCCTGCACGCACCGGCGCAAGTACTGCTGGAACTCACACACAAGTGCAACCTTAAGTGCAGGCACTGCTACCTCCCCAGGCGGCTAGCTGAGGAGCTCGCGCTTGAGGAGCTTCTCGAGCTTGCGCATCAGCTCGTTGAAGCTGGTGTGCTGCAGGTGTCGATTGGTGGTGGGGAGCCTCTCCTGAGGTTTGCCGAGCTCGTTGAGCTGGTTAAAGTCTTAGTATCGAATGGCGTCGACGTGGTTTTGGCGACAAACGGTACTCTCTTCGGGGAGGAGGAGGCGCGCGAGCTTAGGCGCGCTGGGCTACGCACAGTTCAGTTCAGCTTAGACGGCGTGGGCGCAACCCACGATGCTATAAGGGGTGTTGCTGGGTGTTTCGAGAGAGTGGTTGAAGCGGTGAAGCTAGCGAAGTCAATGGGCTTTAAAGTGCTCGTGAAGACTGTGGTGCAGCGCGGCAACGTGGGTCAGCTTCCGGAGCTCTTCAAGCTCCTGAATAAGCTTGGTGTGGACGGATGGGGCGTAAACAGGGCTGTTCCCAGTGGAAGAGCGCTGATCTCGCGGTTTGATGTGAACGTGAGCTTCCAGGAGTTTAGCGAAGCCGTGAAGCAGGTGAAGGAGATTGCGGATAAGTACATAGGCGTGATCAACGTGGTGGTAGAGGATGCCCCCAAGCCCTTTGAGCACCTAAGCTCGGTAAACCCGGAGTATGCTGTGTGCCCAGCTGGTACGACGTCCCTTCACGTCGACCCGAACGGTGACGTTAAGCCCTGCTCCTACTTTCCTCCCCAGTTCGTCTGCGGCAACTTGAGGAAGAGCAGGCTATTAGAGGTCTGGTTCAGATCGCCACTGCTTAACGAGCTGAGAATGCTCAGGCGAAGCGACCTATGGGAGCCGTGCAGATCTTGCAGGCTCGCCTGCAACGGCAGGTGCAGGGGCTCGGCCGCTGCTTTCTTTGGAGATCCGCGCGCTCCCGACCCCCTGTGCCCCCTGGTTGAGAAGACTTTTATCGAGGGTGTCCCAGGCGGTGAAGGTGCTCGTTAGAAACCCTCAAGTCATACTCTCCTACCTGCCTTACGCCACCATCCCAAGGGTCTACACGCGCTCCGGCCGGATACTGCAGTTGGACGCTCTCTCCCACAGAGTCTGGGAGCTCTGCGACGGAACTCTGAATAGGAGAGAGCTTGCTGAGGTCGTGTGCAGGGAGCACGGGCTACCTCTGCCCGCTGCGGAGCAAGTCGTAGAGAGACTCTTGAAGCTCGGCTTGCTAATTGAGGTGAAGCTATGAAGGTTACACTTCTCACGGCAAGCACGGATGTTCTCGCTCGAGAACTTGCTTACGCACTGAGAGAAGAGGGGGTCGATTGCACGGTGCTTGCGCTGCGCACACCAGCACTCGAGGACCTCGTATGCCCCAGCTTGGAGAGTCAGTTTCTCGTGGTGGAAGGCTCCAAGGACAAGGTGAAAAGCTTCTCCGCTCTGCTATCACGCGCGTCGGAGCTCGCCGTAACGGGGGAGTCCTTGGTCCACGCGCTCGGTCTATGGCCTTTCGGGATCTGCGCTAGCCTTCTCAAGTCTTTGTCATTCATCCCCTACCTGCTAAGCGTGGGAAACGAGGTGAACTGGTACCCTAAGTTAGGAGCTGCAAAGGGGCTGAGCGAGACCGCGCTTCGCGGTGCTTACCGAGTTCTTGCTCCTAGCGAGGCTCTATCCCGGGAGTTAAGGAAGGAGTTCCGCATCGAGGAGAAGCTAGTTGAGGTAGTGCCGTGCAGCATGGGCCTGGAGCGGTTTGCTCCTCCTCTCGATGTCTCGAGGAGACAACTAGGAATAGAGCAGGACGACCTCGTGTTTCTTTATGTTGGCGACGTGTGGTACACGAGCGGTTTGGAGCAGCTTCTACTCGCGTTCAAGCTGGTCTCTAAGGAAGTTGGTAACGCAAAGCTGCTGATAGCCACACCAGGTGTAGCGCGTGAGGCAGAACTAGCGGTAAGGAAGATAGGGTTGGAGAGAGCGGCTGTAGCTGAGTGCGTCTCCCCATCGGAGCTACCGCAGTACTACGCTGCGTGCGACGTCTTCGTCTACGTGAACCCCTCTGACCTCGTCGGAAGGAGGGTGCTCGAGGCTATGACCTTCGGAAAGCCTGTCGTGGCCGTCTCGGGAGGAGCGGCGGAGGAGTATGTGCGGAAGAGTGGAGGTGGCGTCGTGGTCGAGCCCTTCAACGTGAGGGGTCTGGCGAACGCCATGCTTAAACTCGCGCGTAGCGAGGAAGCGCGCGGCGTGCTAGGCGCGAGGGGGCGTGAATGGGCTTCAAGGCTGCCTTCGGGCAGGCAGGTCGCTAGGCTTTTAGTCCGGCTCTACGAGGGAGCGCTCGTAGACAGTTTTAGGTGGGCGCTGTAATGGGGCGCGAGGAAGTTGTAGTGGCGGAGAGGCTTGTCAAGGAGTATGAGAGCTACGAGATCAAGGGCTTTGTGCCGATGACAGGCTTCGGTCTTTACGCGCTCTTCACTGTGCTTGGGGAGAAGCTCGGCAAGTATGAGCGGAGAGTCGTGAGAGCTCTCGACGGTGTTTCCTTCAAGGTGACGAGGGGCGAGGTTGTGGGGGTGCTCGGGCCTAATGGCTCTGGCAAAACCACGCTGCTAAAGATCCTAGCCGGTATTACGATGCCGACGAGGGGGCGCGCCGAGGTTGCTGGCTTGGACGTGGTGCGAGAACACGAGAAGCTACCGCGTGTTGTCACCTATGTCCCAGGGCTCGCTGCCGTCAACCTCTTCGTGAGACCTGAGATGACTGTCGAGTGGAATCTCAAGCGTTTCGCAGACCTCGCTGGCCTGCCCCGCGAGGCTGTACGGGAGGCGCTGGAGCTAACCGAGCTAGCAGAGGATGCGCACAGAAGAGTGTACGAGCTTTCCACGGGCAAGCTGGCGAGGCTGGCAATAGCCTTTGGTCTCATCAAGCAGTCGCCGCTCTACCTAATGGACGAGCCATTCTCAGGCGTCTCGCCCGAGGTCAAAGTTAAGCTCCTCGAGCTCATTAGAAAGCTCGCATCAGAGCAGGGGTCCTCCATTCTATATGCAACACACATCCTAAGCGAGGCCGAGCAAGTGTGCAGTAGAGTGATTGTCCTACACGAGGGCAGGGTGATAGCGGATGATACTCCCAGAAACCTAGCAAAGGAGTTAGAGCTCATGGAGAGCGTGGATATCGAGGTAAAGCTGTTTGAAGGAGCCGAGAGAGTAGCTAGAGATTTAGCGGAGAGAGCGGATCGAGTGCTCAAAGTAGAGGTAGAGGGTGATACACTTAGGCTCACTGCTGCGACAAGGTCTAGCAGGGACCTCGTACGGTATGCTGTGGAGAGAGTGCACGCAGGCGGGAATAAGCTCCTCTACATAAGGGTGAGGGAGCCTACACTAGAGGACGTGTACCTTGCCCTGTTGAGCAAGCAGGAGGCTTCCGGGGAGAAGGTTCTTGCGCCGTTGAGAGTCTGCTACGTTTTCACGGGCGAGGTGAGCAGGAGGTGAGGTGGAGGGACTACCTGCGTGCGTTTGCACGCAGCTTCAAGCGCAGCCTGAAGGATTACACGGTTGAAGTCTATGTGTGGTGGTTCGCATACTTGCCAACCGAGCTGCTAAACATCGCGCTGGGGTTAGCCTCATGGTACTACTACACGCGCTTTGTCACAGTATCCTCCGGCGTGAGTGGTGCCGAGTGGTTTCTCTCCTATGTACTGCTCGGCATAGCAATAGTTCCTCTTCTCAATATGGGTATTGAGCAGCCGGAAGTAGCGCTACGCAGTCTTTACAGGGGTCATGTTAGCACAGGTGGCTTCAGAATCCCCCTTTGGGCTTACTACTACTTAGCGGGGGTGCCGAGGAGCGTGGCAGCTGTTTCCGGGTTTGTTTTCTCTTTTTTGCAGTTTGTAGTCAGGGCTGTGCTCTACTTGCTGCTAGGTACGCTTCTTTTCGGAGTAGAACTGGGCCCCTCAGCGAACTATGCCGGAGCAGTGCTCTTCTGCGCGCTTGGCTTTCTCGCCTGCCTCGGCGTGGGGCTCATACTCGCTAACACATTCTGGCTCTTCATATACAAGGAGGATGTGCACGAGAATCCGTTCACGTGGTTCGTTACAACCACGGCAACAGTGCTGGGAGGCACATATTTTCCCGTTGATGTTCTGCCAGCATGGCTCAGACCACTTAGCTATGCCTTCCCCCACGTATACGTCTTTAAAGGGTTACGGAAAGCACTGCTGCAGGGCGCAGCGCTCGAATCCTTAAACCAAGAGCTGACCGCGCTTACAGTTTACGCAACAATATCCGTACTTATTGGCATCCTGCTGCTGAGGAAGGTTGAGGAACACATGGTATACAAGGCTCGTAAAGTGTAGTGCTAGAGGCATGCGCTCGAGCTGGAAGCCTGCCTAGAGCCCGCGAGCATGTAGGGTACTTTATCGCGATGTAAGCGTGTGCTGTAGCACGCATGCTCTTCGACGCTCACCCAGGCAGGGACCCCAAGCACCTCTACGAGGAGATGTTTACCATGCGACCCCCAAGCTCTTGGCGAAAGTAGAGAGGGTGCGGAGCACCTACGAGCAGAACTCCGACACGCCCTCAGAGCTCTTCGAGATCCTAAGCGAGCAGTACAGGCGTGTGGAGGAACTGAGGAGCATGTACGGGAGCTGAGTCGGCCTCTTCGAGCTTGACCGGAGGTAGCAGCGCGCGGGTGGTTCAGCGTTAGCTTATTCTCGGTGGGAGAGGCTTCGTGCAGCGGATGGTATCCCCCCTGAGCTACTACAGCAACCCGCGCGTGCTGGGCGAGGTGGCGGACTTCCTCAGAGGTAGGTGGGTGGCGCTCCACTGCGAGAGGAGGATGAAGGATGGTAGGCCTCTGCTCATCCGCTACCTGCAGGGGAAGCCGCTGCGCGTGTCGAGCACAGCCGAGCTGGCCGCGCTCCTGCGCAGGCTCTCCCCGCTCAGGCCCAGGGCGGTCTACGGCACAGCGAGCATCTACGAGAGGCTGGAGTCCAAGGAGGATGTGCGCGGCGTAGACCACGTCGTCATGCGGACGCCAACGTGGGACATAGACTCGACCCCGGAGCACTGGAGGGCCACCCTTGAGGCGGCCAGGGTCCTGGTCGACGAGCTGGAGAGGCACGGGGTCGTGAGGAGCGTTTGGCTGAAGTGGAGCGGGAGGGGGATGCACGTGCACATTCACGAAGGAGCGCTCAGCACCGAGTTCCTCAGGCGGCACGGCGTCCTCGACGCCACCTGGTCGCTGGTGCAGTTCGTGGCCGAGAGGGTCAGGGAGAGGATCGTGGAGGTTAACGTGAAGCACGGCTCCAAGCTGAAGGTGGAGAACCTCATGGACCCCCAGCGCGTCTTCACAGCCCCCCTCAGCCTGCACCGCGAGCTCGACATGTCCTGCGTGGCGCTCAAGCCAGACGAGCTGGACTCCTTCGAGCCTAGCTGGGCGGACCCGAGGGAGCCGAGGCACAACCCCGCGTGGCGGGACCACGAGCCGGGAGAGGCCGAGCAGCTGGCAGAGCTCGCGCTGAGGGAGGTGGGCGGCTACCTCAGGCGGAGGAAGACTACGCCCTTCCAGGTTAGGCTCAGGACCCTGGAGGAGGCCTTCTCGCCCCCGCCGAGCCCCCAGCCCCTCCTGGGGCCAGGCCTCGAGGTGAAGCCCAGGGTGCCCCCAGCCCCCCTGGAGAGAAGAGACCTGAGAGGCGACCCCCGCAAGGCCGTCGAGTACCTGGAAGACATCCTGGGGCACCTGAAGCTGGGGCTGATGTCCGAGGAGCGGGCAAAGCTCCTGCTTAGAGCGGCTGTAGAAGTCACCCTGAAGGCGCAGGGCTACGCGCCAGAAGACGTAAAGAAGCTCACCGAGCTCTACTCAGAGGTGCTCAAGCTGCTGGAGGAAGGCCGCCTAAAAAGCTTGTAGCAAAAAGCCGCTTTACTTACTGCGCGCTGCCCGAGTGGCTACTCGCCCCAGCTGTCCTCGAGGTCGCGGCTGAGGCTCTCGGCGATGCTAGCCACGCTGCCGAGGTACCTCTCAAGAGCCTTGTTCACATGGTAGCCTACGTCTCCAAGCCTTGAGACTTTGGCATAGAGGTCTTCGTAGATCTGCAGCTTCACCTCCACGGTTTTCTTACCCATACTCACCCCCTTTCCGCCAGCCTAGCTGGACTGAGTACTTTTTATACGTTGCCCGTGGAGAAACTTTTATGTACATCGCAGTTCAACTTTACTTAATGAAAGGAGGCGCGGGGCTCCCGGAGGAGATGTCATCAAGGAATTTCCGCATCCCCTTTCCCCATGAATGAGAAAATTTTCTGGAGTCCCGGGAAGTGCATGTGAAGATTTCTCCATGGCTTAGAGCTTCTCTGCAACTTTTGCTTAAGGGATTTGAGACTCCAGCCCTGTTTTTACAGCGCGCAGGTAGAGGGGTTTTTAAAGGCTGGTTAGCGTCAAAGGCGCTCGAGAGGAGGTGCTGGTTAGGGCGAGGATCAAGCTGGTCGGGGCCAGGGGTAGTTACTCCTCTGTTGCCCTCGCCGACACAGGCGCCAGGATGACTCTGTTGGACAAGTCCCTCGCTGAGCGGGTGGGCGTCGAGTACACAGGCAGGGTGGTAAGCTTCATCGCTATCTCGGGGCATGTTGTGAAGGCACTCGAAGCCG
>JAJHRT010000143.1 GCA_020833575.1 Thermofilum sp.
GCGCGCTCTGCCGGAGCTCGGGGGGTGCGCCGTGAAAAGCTTATATGGGTCCCGTGCTTCATGCATGTTGCATGAAGACGATAACTATAAACGATGAGGTCTACCGTAAGCTCGTGGCGCTTAAGGGTGGAAGGAGCTTCAGCGAGGTTATCGACGAGCTGATAAGGGCGAACGTGAGGAAGCGGGCGGAGATGATAATAGCTATTTCGAAAGGGGGTGTTTCGCCGGAGCTGGAGGAGGCGGTTAGGCTCGTGAGGGAGGAGTTCAAGGCGAGGCTCGTTGAAGCTCCTCCTTGACACCTCCTTCCTCTTGGAATTGAAGAGGGGGAGGGCGGCTGCCCAGCGGGCGCTGCTAGAGCTGACCGAGCGCGCATCGGATGTGGGGATTTCCGCTCTCACCGCTTACGAGCTGTACGTGGGGGCGTTTTACCGCTACTTGAAGCGGGGCGATTTCAGCGAGCTCGCGTGGCTGGAAGAGCTTCTGGGCTGGGTCACCGTGTACCCTGTGGATAGGAGCGCGGCGGAGGTGGCCGCCCGGGTAAAGGCGGAAGCCGCGGCTAAAGGTTTGCAGCTGCCCGACGTTGATCTGCTGATAGCCGCTTCGGCGGGTCCGGGAACGACCCTCCTAACTTTTGACAGCGATCACCGAGCGTCTATGGAGCTGCTGCGCAAGTACGGCATCGAGGTAGCCTACTTAGAGAAGGGCGAGGGGTAGAGGGCTCGCAGCTTCTGCAGTGCGCGTACTCCATTCCCGCTCTCCGCGCCGAGGTTCAGGCGGCGCGGGCGGTAAGCTTAAGGTACGCCCGCAGCCTCTAATCCCGATGGAGGGCGGTACGAGGAGGGCTGGGAGGCGGATCAGGTTCATCGGCTACCTGAGGCTCACGGGCCGGAGGGTGAAGTACGTCAGGGTGGAGTGAGGCTGTCCGCGCTAGGATTCGCGTGACTGGGGTCTGGGCTTGCTGGGCTGCTGAGAGAAAGGATTGGCTTACCCCAGGGGTGGGGCTAGGCCTTCAGCGCGCCCGTTAGGTAGCCTCTTATGAGGTACTTGCCCAGCAGGAAGTAGAAGAGCATCACTGGGAAGGCGTAGAGGAAGGTCCCCGCCATCTGGGTGTTCCACTCGGCCGCCGTTGTTCCGAGGAGGTTCGCGAGCACCACGCTGGCGGGCTGGTTTGCGCCCTTGGTGAGGATGAGGCCGAAGAGGAAGTCGTTCCAGATGCTGGTGAACTGGAAGACGGCTGTGACGACGAAGGCTGGCCAGGATATGGGGAGGACTACGCGGGCGTAGATGGTGGTCTCGTCCGCCCCGTCGACCCGCGCGGCGTCGATGAGGCTCTGGGGCACCTCGTCGAGGAAGCTCCTGAAGAAGAGGGTGCAGATGGGTATGCCGTAGGCTGTGTGCACGAGGGTCATGCCGAGCAGGGTGTTGTAGACGCCGAGCCTGCTGGTGACCATGATGAGGGGTATGGCGACGGCGTGGTAGGGGATGAAGATGCCGAAGCTCAGCAGCAGGAAGACGACGTCGGAGTGCTTGAACCTGATCTGCGAGAGGAAGTACCCGTTGACGCTGCCGATGAGCGTCGAGAGGATGGTCGCGAGGACTGTGAACACCAGGCTGTTGAAGAGCCCCTGCCTGAGCGCCTCGAAGGCCCTGGCGAAGGGCACGAGGGTGGGTCTCGAGGGGGGCACCACGGGCACTGTGAGCCTGGCCTCCAGGTCGTCCTTGAGCGCCGTGGTGATCACGGACCAGAAGGGGAGGAGCCAGAGGAACGAGAGGACGCAGAGGATTGCTACCGCTGCCGCCTCGGCCTTCCTCACGCCCATCACCTCCTCCTTAGCGAGGACGCCAGGTAGGGCGCGACCACAGACACCACCATTGCGAGCAGGATTGTCGCGAGCGCGGCGCCGTAGGGGAAGTCCGTCTCGAAGAAGGCGCGCCTGTACATCAGCAGGGCGAGGACGTACGTCGAGACCCCGGGCCCCCCGTTGGTCAGGACGTAGATGAAGTCGAAGGCCTTAAGCGCGAAGACCATGAGCACGACGAAGGACGACAGGAACCACGGCTTCAGCTGCGGCAGGATCACGAACCGGTACACCTGGAGGGTGGTGGCGCCGTCCACCCTGGCAGCCTCGAGGTGCTCCACGGGCACGGACTTGATCCCCGCCAGGAAGACGAGGGCTGTGTACCCCGAGAACTGCCAGATGAGCGCCAGGATGACGCTGTAGAGCGCCAGGTTGGGGTCGCCGAGCCAGTTCACCCTCGTGCCTGAGAGCATGGAGAGCAGGGAGTTCGCAACCCCGAAGGTGTAGTTGTACATCCATGCCCACATGGCGCCGGTGACGACGAAGGATAGGGAGAAGGGCAGCAGGAACAGCATCCTGAACGCGCTCTCGAGCCGCTCGGAGACCGCGCTCATGAGCACCGCCAGGAGGAGGCCGACCGCCATCGAGCCCGGGATGAAGAGCAGTATGAGGAGCGCGTTGTTCCTCAGCGAGACGTAGAACACGGGGTCGTTGAGAGCCTTCCTGTACTGCTCGAGCCCCGCGAGCTCGTAGGTTATCGCGAGCCCCCTGCTCTGGGTGAAGGAGAGCAGCACGTTCCACCCTATGAGCGCGTAGATGAAGAAGAAGGCCACGGTGACGAAGAGCAGGAAGAGCAGCGCCATCACATGCCTACCGCTGATGGCCAC
>JAJHRT010000144.1 GCA_020833575.1 Thermofilum sp.
CCTACCTCGCGCCCTACATCGCGGAGATCAGGATCAAGGGCGCGATAGACTACTCCGCAGCCTCCCTCCTCGGCGCCACCACGGGCGTGGAGGAGTACATCAGGCTGATCAGGCAGGCTGCGAGCGACCCCTCCGCCAAGGCGGTGATCCTGGTCTTCGACAGCCCAGGCGGCACGGTGGCCGCCTCCTACGACCTCTACGAGGCGGTGAGGGAGCTCGCCCAGAGGAAGCCCGTCGTGGCCTACGCGAGGAACCTTATGGCCAGCGGCGCCTACCTCGCGGCGCTGCCCGCCAGCAGGATCTACGCGAGCCCAGCCAGCATGGTGGGCTCCGTGGGCGTGTACACAACTGTGATCAGCGTCGAGGGCCTCCTGAGCAAGCTGGGCATTGTCACCTACACGATCAAGTCAGGCTCGATGAAGGACATAGGGTCCATGTACAGGAACATGACGGCCGCGGAGCAGAGGGTCATGGAGGGGATCATCGCGGAGTACTTCAGCCTCTTCAAGGAGAAGGTGCTGGAGCACAGGGGGCACGTCAGCGAGGAGGTCTTCACGGGCCGCCCCTTCGCCCCCCGCGAGGCGCTGGCCGCAGGCCTCATAGACGGCGTGATGACCTACGAGGAGGCCGTCAACAGGACGCGGGAGCTCGCGGGCCTGCCCCCAGGCACGCCGGTCGTCGAGCTGAAGCCCAGGGCTCCCTCGCTCCTCGACGTGCTGCTCGGCGTAGCTGACTACAGGCAGAGGCTGCTCACCGTGCCCCAGGCTCTAGTGCTGGCGATGTGGCCTCCCCCCGCTGCGACCGTGGCGCTGCAGCCCTAGATGCTCAGCGCGTGGGTTAGGGCTCCCGCCTTCTCCCGGGGGCGGGGAGAGCGTGATCCCGCGGAGCGCGCTTTGAAGCAGGATTTTGCGAGCTCGCAGCTTGAGAGCAACGAGTAGTGGGGCGGTGCGGGGAGGTTCACGGGCTTCCACGCGAGAGGGAGAAGGCCTCATAGGCGGTCCGGGGCAGAGCTTCGAGCAGCTGGGAAAGAGTCGGAAAGGTTACTCCAGCCGGGCTAGCGCGTAGGTGGCGGCCACGAGGAGGTTCAGGGAGACCAGCAGGGCCGCAGCGTTGCCCGTGAGAGCGGAGAGGGCGGCTGCCGCGAGCCCGTAGGCGGCCTCGTAGGCGGGTAGGGGGTCTCTGGATAGGGCTTTCTCCTTCTCGCCCTTCGGCGTGACCTCGTAGGGCCTGGGTCTCCTGGCAAGCCCCCTCAGGGCGTTCAGGGAGAGCACGGGGGATAGCACGGTCAGTATGGCCGCGAAGCTCCCAATGTTGGCCAGGGCCTCCCCCGGGTCTGCGCGGGTGCTAGACAGCCTGAGGTAGAGGCCTATGCAGGCGGCTGCGAGGGCCAGCGTCGGGAGCGCCAGCGCCGCGATGACTGCCAGAGCTGCTGCACCGCCGAAGCCTGGCTCGAGCAGGGCTGCGGCCGGCGCCAGGGCTGTGGAGAGGAACACCGGCGTGGTCTGCAGGGGCTGGGCCATGTAGGCTATCATCTCGAGCCTCTTCGCCAGCGGGAGCCTCCTGCACCTCAGGATCGCGAGGAGGCTGCGCGAGAGGACCTCGCTGGTGCCGTAGGCCCACCTCCCCTGCTGCCTCCTCAGCGAGCGCAGCTTGGAGGGGACGAGCACCTCCACGTGGACCCCCTCGAGGAGCCGAGTCTCGTAGCCCGCCAGCGCCAGCTTCACCCCCATGTGTATGTCGTCCTGGATGACGCCGGGCCCCCAGCCCCCGAGCTCGCGCACAACCCTCACGGGGTAGGCGGTGCCCGAGCCCAGCGGGAACACGAAGAAGCCCGCCCTGCTCCTCATCGTGTACAGGAGCTCGGAGCCCATGTCCGTCATGAACTTCATCACCTTGGCGACCCTCGTCTCCTCGTCGTAGTAGCCCCTCCAGGGTATGACCAGCGTCGTCAGCCCGTCCGCGCTGCAGCAGGCGCGCTCCAGCGCGCCGTCGCCCAGCTGGGCGTCGGCGTCGAGCACGAGGACGTAGTCGCTCTCCGCGTGCCTGAAGAAGAAGTCGTCGAGCGCCCCCGTCCTGCCGCCCCGCGGCTCCTCCCTCCTCACCACCCTGGCGGCGCCGCCCAGCGCGCGGCTAAGCCTCTCGGCGTGCTCCGGGTCGTCGTCGGAGAGCACTGTGATCCTGCTGGCGCAGCTCCGCTCCAGCGCGGCCAGGTTCCTCGAGACAGCCCTGGAGACCACGCTGACGGGCTCGCCCCTCACCGGGACCACGACCTCCAGGGATAGGGTGTCGCGGCAGGCCTCCGCGCTGGGAGGCGCGCCCGCCTTGGAGGCGCGGCGCAGTATGACCAGGTAGTAGGCGAGGGTGGTGATGAGGGGCGTGTAGAGCAGGACGAGGATGAGCACGCTGAGGATCACCGCCCGCCACCCGCCCTGCCCTCGATGACCCTCTCGATGTAGTCGCCGAAGAAGGCCCAGAGGGCGAAAGCCCCTATCAGCAGGCCTATGCCCACCGCTAGGCCTATCACGAGCGCCTGCTTCACCTCGGGGCTGAGCGCTGCCAGGTCCACAGCCAGGGTGACTATGAAGAGGGAGGTCAGCATGGTGAAGAACCTCTCGGTCTTCTCCTCGAGCCCCATCGACTTCGCCAGGGCGTCCACCACGATGATGGCGACCAGGGA
>JAJHRT010000145.1 GCA_020833575.1 Thermofilum sp.
GACCACAAGTTCGCAGCCCTGCACGGCGCGCTGTGGAGCGGCGGCGTCTTCCTCTACGTGCCCCCTGGCGTGAGGGTGGAGGCGCCCATCGAGGCCTTCTTCCTGATAGCCAGCGAGCTTGAGAGCCAGATGGAGCACACGATAGTGGTCGCGGGCGAGGGCAGCTACGTGCACTTCATCGAGGGCTGCTCGGCACCCCTCTTCAAGAGGTACAGCTTCCACAACGGCATGGTCGAGATCTACGCGCACAGGAACTCCCACGTGAAGTTCACGACGATACAGAACTGGAGCAGGAACATTGTGAACTTCAACAACAAGAGGGCGCTGGTGGAGGAGGGGGCGACCGTCGAGTGGGTTGAGGGGAGCATAGGTAGCAAGATCAGCTACGTCTACCCGTCGGCGATCCTCAAGGGCGAGGGTGCGAGGGTCTCGATAGCGAACGTGACCATCGCCAGGGGGGCCACCTGGAAGGACAGCGGCGCGAAGGTCTACCACCTAGCCCCCAACACCGCCAGCGAGGTTGTCAGCAAGAGCATCAGCGCAGGGGGCGGCGTTGCCGTGTACCGGGGCCTGGTGAGGGTCGCCAGGGGTGCGAGAGGGTCGAAGGCGGCGGTGAAGTGCGACAGCCTCATACTCGATAAGGCCTCGAAGGCCCTGACGTACCCGAGGAACGAGGTTGAGGAGGAAGACGCCACGGTGGTCCACGAGGCAACGACGGGCAGGCTCAGCGAGGAAGTCCTCTTCTACCTGAGGAGCCGGGGGCTCGAGGAGCGCGAGGCCAGGAGGCTGGTCGTGCTGGGTTACGTCGGGGACGTGCTCGGAAGGCTCCCCTACGAGTACAGGCTCGTCCTCTCGAAGGTGCTGGAGCTCGAGTTCGAGGATATAGGTGGTTACGCGTGAAGAGCTACGTGGAGCTCCCCTACCAGCGCGTCGCGGACTCCCCCTCCGTCAAGTACTACACCGCCTGGAACGTCTTCGACGAGTACATCCTCGGAGGCAGGCCGGCGCGCGAGGCCGGGTTCGACCGGGAGCTGCTCTCCAAGCTTGGCGTGAGGCCCGACTACGTGGTCACCCCCTCCACCCCCGTGGGGGCGCCCGTGAAGTGGCCACGCGAGCCCGACAGGAGGCTCGAGGCCTTCCACTTCTCGAACATCTCCTCCTCCATCGAGGTGCACCTCGAGGACTCGGACGCGGTGGTGCTCCTGGAGAAGCCCCTCGAGGGCTTCCACGCTTCCCACCTGAACGTCACCGCCTCTGGCGACAGCTCGCTGGCGCTCCTCCTTCTCTCCCCGGGCGGGTCGAGGGGCCTCTCGACAGTCTCGCTCCACGTCGACGTGGCCCCGGGGTCCCGCCTGAGGCTGACCTACGCGGTCTTCGAGGCTCGAGGCTCCTCCACTGCCTTGATGCAGGCGCTGAGCGTGGGAGAGGGCTCCGCGGTGTCCCAGAGGGTCCTCCTCTCGGGCGGGAGGGCGATCCTCAGCGAGCTCCTGTCCTCGCTCACGGGGGCGGGCTCCTCGCTCTCCGAGGGGGTGCTGGTGGCCGGGCTCGAGGGCTCGAGCACCACGGTGGTCACAGACGCTGTCTCCTCGGCGGCGCGCAGCACCGTGAGGATCTCGCTCCTGGGGGTCGCGACGAGCGGGTACATCGCGCACAAGGGAGTGGTCAGGGTGCACCGGGGGGCCTCGGGCTCCAGGGCCTCGCTGTCCTCCAGGCTCGTCCCCCTCACACAGAGGGCGAGGGTGTACTCCTTCCCCTCCCTCGAGATCGAGTCCGACGACGCCGAGGAGGCGCGCCACTCGGCGTCCAACGCGCCCCTGGAGCCGGAGAGGATCTTCTACCTGCGGGCGAGGGGCTTCTCGCACAGCGAGGCCGTCCGGGCGCTGCTGGAGGCGGAGGCCCGCCGCGCCCTCGGCGGGGTGGACGCTAGGGGCGAGCTAGTCCTTCCGCTGGCGGAGCACCTGCTTGACGCCGTCACCGCCGAGCTCCAGTGAGCCGCCCGCGCCCCCGCGGCCGGCGAGCAGCCTCCTCTCAGCGCGCAGCACGAGGGAGAAGAGGTCCTTTGGGTCCTTGAGCAGGGGTACTAGCTCCAGCTCAGACCCTGCCCCAGCCTCCTCGGCCAGCTCGTACAGGTACGTCAGGGCCGCCAGGTCCTCGAAGGCCACGCCGACGGAGTCGAAGACCGTGACCTCCTCGCCGCTCACCCTGCCGGGCTTGACCCCCGAGACCACCTCCCACAGCTCGGCGTACACAGCGTCCCTGCCTACGTTCTGCACCTCGCCCTCGACGAGTGCCTGGTCGAGCAGCTCCACGACCACCTTCGCGTCGAGCAGTATGCGCGGGTCCAGCTCGGTCTTCCCAGGGGCGTCGCCCCCCACAGCGTTTATGTGCACGCCGGGCCTGACCCACTCCCTGGTCAGCACCCTGTGCCTGCCCCTCGCGGCCGTGGCCGTGATCACGACGTCGCTCCTCTCCGCGACCTCCCGGGCGCTCCCAGCGGCCTCCAGCTCGAAGCCCAGCAGCCTCATGTTTGCCTCGAACTTCGCCATAGCCCTCGGGTCCACGTCGTAGAACACCACCTTCTCCACCGGCACCACCCTGCTGACCGAGAAGCAGAGGAACTCCGACTGCGCGCCCGTGCCCACGATCCCCAGGGTCTTGCTGTCCCTCC
>JAJHRT010000146.1 GCA_020833575.1 Thermofilum sp.
AGCCCTACGACTATGCTGCTGAAGATCGTCAGCGCCCAGATGTAGCGGCGCAGGATGGAGGCTATGATCTTCTCACTGGTTCTAAAGCCCGGTATCTGGAGCTGCGCCTTGGCGAGCTGCTCGGCCTGCGTCTCCGGGTCCATCCCCGAGGTTAGAATCCACGCTACGCCGAAGAGCACCGCGAAGAGCAGGTAGAGCAGGGTGTAGACCAGCGTGTGCACGGGGTCTGCCAGAGCTGAAGCTAGGGAGCGCGGCGGCGTCATGTAGTAGACCAGGCAGCCGGGTAGGGCTACCGGCCCGTGCTCAGTATAGTTGTACATGGCGATCCAGTTGAGGAAGGGGTTGGAGTTGCCGGGGTTCACGCGGGGCCACAGGACCTGTGTGAGCATGATCACGTTGGCGTACAGCGCCCCCACGAGGATCACGGGTATGACGGAAACGTACAGCAGCTTGAGGGGGATCTTGGATCTCGCCCCACCGAACCTCGCGCTGGAGACTGGTATCATGATCCTGGAGCTCTCCAGGAGCAGGAGGAGCAGAAGGAGCAGCACCATGGACGTGAAGCCAAGGAGGTCGGGGTAGCCCTCCGGCCTGCTAACGAGTATCTTCAGGGGCGTGGAGTTCCCGGTTGTTGCCAGCGTGACTGTCGCGGCTACAAGGGATGGGAAGAAGCCGTAGTAGAGCCCATCGGCCATGGGCCCTATAGGGCTGAAGAGCTCCCAGAACACCTGCTGGGCAACGCCCGCTGCTATGAACAGGCTGACCGCGCTGCCCACGCCCCAGCCCTTCTCCAGCATGTCGTCCATGAGTATGATGATTATGCTCGCCGCGAAGAGCTGAGCAAAGACTAGGAGCTCCTGCGCGGGCGTCAGGGCGCCGTAAGCGCCGCCGAGGATGAAAGCGAGGGCCTCCAACGCGGCGAACAGTATTGCTGTGAGCTTCTGGAGCCCGGCGAAGGCCCGCCTACCCGAGGGTGTAGTAAGGTCTATCTCCACAATCCTGCTGCCGACAAGCAGCTGCCATATTATGCCAGCTGTGACTATGGGGCCTATCCCCAGCTCCACGAGCGTCCCACGCCTCGACGCCATGACCACCCTCAGGAACTCCAGCGCGCCCAGCCCTTGCCCAGCCTCCCTGGGTATGCCGTAGAGGGGTACCTGGCCCATGGTGAGGTAGGCTATGAGCACAAGCCCCGTCCAGAAGAGGCGCTCCCCGAGCGTGGGCCTGCGCGCGGGCTTCCTGACCTCGGGTAGTATCCTGAAGAGAGGGCTCAGCTTCTCGTACGCGCTCATTCGCTCTTCACCGACAGCTCCACGCGGCCTCCAGCCTCCTTCACCTTCTCCACAGCGCTCTCGGTCGCCGCTACAGCCTTCACGACCAGCTTCTTGGTCACCCTACCGGAGCCGGTGAGCTTGTTGTAGCCGAGCTTGAGCAGGTCGACGTGGTACTCGTCGCCCACCTTCTCCACGAGCCCCTGCCTTGCGAGCTCCTCCACTTTCTCGTCGAGCTCGCCCACGTTGATAGCCCTCCACCTGAAAACCACCTGTGGCGGGCGGACGAAGCCGTGCTTCCCGTACCAGTCGGGCGCGTACTTGACAGTCCAGCTCCACTTGTGCTTGTGGTAACCGACACGGCCCCTGCCACCCTTCCTGCCGCTCCTCCTGTGCTGGGCAACCCTGCCCCAGCCGCAGGTCCTGCTCCCCCTGTAGTACTTGCTCTTCTTCTCCCGCCTCACAACCAAGCAGCGACACCCTCGCGGGGTTTGCCCAGCACCTTTTAAAACTTTCAGCCGCGCGTACTCGGGCAGAGGAGGCTAGGGAGCTTTCCGCATGCTGGAAGATCCCCCAGCGCGCTACCGCAGAGTGCCGGGGCCCTCCGCGCAGAGGCTCACGCTCAGCGGGCTCTTCAAGAAGGGGCGGGTGGCAAGCCTTGTGAATTCGCGTAGAAGGCGAGGTGGATTGCGGTGGAGCACGCAAAACTTCGCGCCTGCGCTAGAGCATCCTTCTGACGAGCTCGTTTATCCGAGCTCCCCTATAGCCGCACTCACCTCCCGCGTTCACGTTCTTCCTTATGGTGCCTCTGAAGCCGCCCGAGGGCGGCCTCAGCCTGAAGACCGGCTTGACTCCTGGCAGCTCGTCCAGCCTCACCTTGCCGGCCAGCAGCGCGTCCGCGAGCTCCTCGAAGCTGCTGAAGCCAAGGGTTTTGAGGTAGTCCTCTGTGAGGGGCTTGTTCCCCGTCACTCGGCCGCGCTTCTTCAGCAGCTCGACCAGCGTCTCCCTGTCGATCTCCCCGTACGTGACCACGCTGCTCAGCGTGCGCTCCAGCATCCCTCGTATAGAGGGGTTGTCGGGCACGAGGACTGCGTGGAAGGTTTTGTGGAGCCTGAGCAGCTCGAGGGCTTTCCTCTCCTCGGGCCGCCTGTCGGGGTCTCCCCTGAGCCTGATCACGAGCAGCAGGGGCACAGCAATCACCAGACGTCGGGGGAGTAGAACTTGTACGTCTGCTTCAGCGCCTCGTAGACGCTCTTAGCCATGTTGTGTATGGTCCTCGTCTCCCCGAAGGTCCTGGTCCAGACGTCCTGTACGCCGGCGAGCCTCAGCACGACCTTCGCGGTGTCCGAGGCCACGAGCCCCACGCCCTTCGGCGCGGGCAGCAGTAC
>JAJHRT010000147.1 GCA_020833575.1 Thermofilum sp.
CTATTCACGGCGCAACTGTTAGCATTACCCACACACAATGTTGAGCTGCGCGCGGCGCGGTGAGGGTCACGGAGAGGTCCTTGCCCACGCCGTAGAGGGTGAAGGGGGTGGTGGCGCTCCCGCTCACTGTCCCGCTGTAGCTGATGGTGACGGAGACCGGCGTCGAGCTCACGCTGAGCTGGGCTAGCGGCAGCACGGTGCCCGTCCCGCTCTTCCTCGAGGCGCTGATGAGTGCGCCGCCCCCCGCTTGCGCGGATCCACTCGTGAGGGCTGGTTTGACGTAGCCGCTGGCCGACAGGCTGAACTCGACGCGCACCTTGGCCGGGTAGTCGCCGCTGCTCGGCAGGGTCCAGCTGTGATACTTGCGGAGCTCAACGTCCCTGGTATCTAGGTAGCCCTCGATCTTGTACGGGACTGGCTGGTAGGTGCTGTCAGAAAGCGTGGCAAGGGTTTCCCAGCGCCCCAGGCCGGTTGACGGATTGATGTAGAAAACCTTGACCGTGATGGTGTACTTCACGCTCTCTATCTCTACATCGACGGAGCCCGTTGCACTCCAGTACGGCGCGCCGACGGCGGGTGCAACCTTGGCCTCGATGACGGCGCCGTAGCCGCCGTCGAGCTCGCCGCCGTCGCTCCTGCTGGCGCTGATGGAAATATAATCGCCATTTCGTGAAGGGTCAACGGTTTGGTATTGTTCTGCTATAAACGGCCAGGCCACGGCTGCGTGCTGAACTGCCAGAAAGAGGAGTAGGAGTAGGAGGACTGCTAGGAGCCTGGTTTGTCTCATCGGCGATGGTTGGGAGCGGGACCGTAAATAATTATCATGTCTAGCCTTCGACCTCGACATAGATGCGGGCATCTTTGGCGACACCGTCCACTACGATGAGGCGGCCCAGGTACTGCTCGTTTCCCTTGCCATAGTTCCATGGGCCCCACGTGTAGTATTGGTTGGGCGCGATCTCAACGTCGCAGTGGTAGGAGAGGACGCGTGCAGAGGGCGGGTTCCTGACTACCTCGAACTCCGCGGTGAGTTTGGTGCATGGCCCGCGCTGGGCGTCGACACTTGCATAAACCACGTCGTATATATTGCCGTTTTTGTTGTATGGGAACATTATTACGGCGCTCAGAGCAGTGTTGGACTCGACTCTGATCCTGACCCTGGTCCAGTTGGGTGGCAGGATAATATTAGTGACATAGACATAGTATTGGTCGGGCACAGCGATTATCGTGTTGCCTTCTACGTAGGCATTGCCGTAGAGCGGGGTGACATATGTGTCTTTTCCGAGGCTGTAGTAGGGGTAGTAGTAGACTCTGACTCTCTTCTCGCCCTCGACGCGCACGCTCGCGTTGCCCGCTGCCAGGGTGAACCATGTGGGCATGCCCATCCTGTAGCCCAGCTCCTGGACCTCGGGGCTGCCCCAGGTGAGCGTCTCGTTCACCTTGATGAGCGGGGGCGCCTGTATGAGTGCGGTGAAGGGCCTGGGCCTCTGAACCCTGGCTGGCAGCGTGACCTCGGCTCCGTCCACGAGCACTTTCACGCCTGGCGCGTTCGACTCGATGAGGAGCACGTGGGTCTCAGCCCTGTACAGCGCGACCACGCTCAGGTCGCCCTGGGCGCGGAGCTCCGCCTCCGTCCCTGGTACGGGGCTGTCGTTAACAATGAGCCCGACCGGTGTGAAGCTGTGGGTCTCGCTGGAGCCGGGGAGCAGTGCCAGCCTGACTGCTGCGCCGCAGGGGAGCTCCGCCTCGAAGGGTAGCTTCACGATGCTGCCGTTCACCGCGAGGAGGCCCCAGCTCGCGTTGGAGGCGGCTGAGAGCTTGTAGCGGAGCCGCTGGAACACCGCCTTGATGGTTGTGTTTCCGGCGATGGTTAGGGTCAGGCTTTCCCCGGGGTGCCTCGTGCCGTTGACGAGCCAGTGGTCAAAGGCGTGGCACTTCTCGGGCAGGGCTTCGAGCACGAGGGTGAACGGCTTGGTGGAGCTCCACGTGGTGGTTTCCCTGCCGTTCGCCAGGACCCTGCCACCCTGGGTCGCCTCGATCGTGGCGGTGATTGTTGGTGGCTTGGGCTGTTGTGGGGGTGGTCGTGGGGGCTGCTGCGGGGGCGGCTGCGCGGTTTTGGACGCGTAGTACAGGAGGGCTAGGATGGCGATGATGCTCATGGCTAAGGCCAGCAGGCCGAGGAGCAGGATGTCCGCCTTTCTCCTGGCCACGTGCGGAATGGTTTTCTAGATGCACAAAAGTTTGGCGTCAGGAGGTGCGCACCTGGGGAAAAATGCTTTACGCTGCTTGCGCTATACGAACTCTATGTTCGCATGCTTTTCCTTTAGGTCCTTCTCCTCTAGTCCCAGTATGTTCATTAGGGCGACTATCACACCATCAAAGAAGAGTAGTGCTGCGTCTTCGAAAAGCGTACCTAAGGGGGCTATTGGCTCGTAAATTCCTAGGACTTGCCTAGCGAAGTAATCAGTTTCCGCTGCGATCTTTGTACGCCCTGGGATCTTCACCACATGATCGCTTATCTTCGCCAGGGGGGAGTCCTCAAAGGAAGTTATCGCGACAACGGTCGCCTTGACGCTCTTCGCGGCAGAAGCTACCGAGATAACAACCTGCGTGCTCCCCGAGCCGGAAACCGCTATCAGGACAT
>JAJHRT010000150.1 GCA_020833575.1 Thermofilum sp.
GCGTCAGCCCCCTCTTTGCTCACTCGGAGTGTGACATACAGTGAGATCGTTCTCAAGAGGATGTCCTCCAGCTGGGGTAGCTTCCTCCTCACGTTCTCTACCGCGCGGAGGGCGTTTTCCAGGGCCTCCCCGCGCGAAACCCTCTCGAACTCTATCGCGTCGCGTAGTGCTGAGGCCACATCCATGAGCGCCTCCAAGGTCTCCTTCCTGACTCTGAGCTCCTCCTCCTCCAGCTTGCTCCTAACCTCGCTGAAGCTGCCAGAGAACCACTGGGGGAGGTCTAACCGCATGCAGTGAGCTCTTTTGACCTCCTCTACACGGTCTGCTATAGCCGCAGGGTACGTGAGCAGGAGTACGCGGTCCCCGGTTGAGAGCCTCAGCTCCCAGATCGCACAGCCTGCCCTGAGGAACTCGCCCGCGGCCCTGCCCGCGCGCTCCTCCGAGACTAATGCCACGTCTATTACGCTGCCGTAGAGCTCCTTGCGAAGGGAGCTTGGAGGCACGCCCCTGGCCTCGAGCTCGTCCAGGAGGGCCCGGTACACCTGAAGTCTCTCGTACTCCGCGAACTTTTCCTCGATCCTCCGCAGAAGGGGGTCGTCGGCCCTGAGAACCCTCCGCGCGACGGAGAGCGCCTCCTCCATGTCGAGCGTGGTCGGCGTAACCTTGCCCTCGAGAACCTCAACAAGGAGCTCTGGCAGCGCCTCTTCCTCCCGAAAAGGCTCCTCGAGGTGCACGTCAGCGATCGCGTAAAGTGCTGAGAGCAGCTCGCCTTCGTGCTCTGAGGGTACGACTATCCTGAAGCGTGCGAGCTTTTCGGGGGTGAGCGCCATCTACCTCGAGGGGGAGTGCACCGGCCTGGCAATATTAAGCTTGCTTCATATTCTCCCTCGGAGCTTGAGGAAGGAGGTGATGTAGCTCTCGTACGCTCCAACCCTGATGAGGTGCTGGGCGTACCGGTACAGGGCGCCGAGAGCTCTTACAGCCCTCTCAGGAGTCGGGTACGCGGGGACCCCCCCTCGCTCGAACTCCCTCCTCTCAAGGATGGCTGCCTCGCTCCAGCCCGTGTCCACGGCGAGCACGGGCTTCGTGTACCTGGAGGCGACCCTTGCCAGCTCTCTAGCTAGCTCGACCGGGTCTGGCACGCCTGGCACCTGGTGGAGCGCCAGTAACACCACGGCGTCCAGCTCCTCGCTGCTGAGCATTATCTCGAGGGCTTCAACGAACATCTCCGTGGTTGCGGAGCCCGTGAGGTCCACGGGGTTTGAGACCTGGGCGAAGGCCGGTATCTCTCCTTTCCTCCTCAGCTCCTCGAGCCTCTCATAGGCTTCTCCCTCGAGAACCGGTACCACCAGTCCTACCTCCTCCGCCTTGTCAGCAGCCATGACTCCCGCGCCACCACCATCCGTCAAAATGCCGACGCGCGGCCCCCGTGGCGGCGGCTGGTAGACGAACGCCTTCGCGAAGTCGAAGAGCTCCTCCAAGTCCATAGCCCTGATGATGCCACATCTCTCGAAGGCTGCGTTGTACACTTCATCCACCCCAGCTAGCGCGGCTGTGTGCGAGGCAGCAGCCCTGCGACCAGCGGAGGTACGCCCAGCCTTAAGCGCGATGATAGGCTTTCTCTTGGAGACCTCGCTCGCCGCTTTCACAAACTCTCTCCCTCGGTTCACATTCTCTACGTAGAGCAGGATCACCCTGGTGAGCTCGTCCTCGGCGAGAAGCCGGAGAATCTCTACTTCGTCTACATCCGCCTTGTTACCTACGCTTATGAAGTGGGAGAGACCTATGCCCTCCCCAGCCATGTAGTCCAGCGCGGCTGTACCCACGGCACCGCTCTGCGACACCAGGGCAACGTGACCCGGCGGCGGTCGAGGGGTGCTTACCACGGTTCTGCCGTCTTTGAGGACCTTCTCGTATGGGAGGAACAGCGTGTCCAAGCCGCTCCACGGGGAGAAGACACCCACGCAGTTGGGACCCAACACTCTCACACCCTTCTCCCTAGCGACCTTTACAACCTCCATTTCCAGGTCTCTGTTACCAACCTCGCTGAAGCCAGCGGAGATGATGATAGCAGCTCTGACCCCACGCGAGCCAAGCTCGCTGATAGCTGCTGGGACAAGCTTCGCGGGAACAACGACCACGCCCAGGTCGGCGTCCGGTGGGACCTCGGCGATGCTCTTGTAGACTTTCTCCCCCAGAATGCTCTCGGCATTGGGGTTCACGGCGTAGACATTCGCTTTGAGAAGGCCCCTCCTCTTGTTCTCCAGGAGGATCCGGAAGATCACGTGGCCCGGCTTGCTAGGGTCTCTCGAAGCCCCTACCACGACGATGCCCTTGGGCCAGAGAAAGCTCTTCAGCTCGCTCATACATAGTAAAGATGCTGTAAACAGTGCTATTAAACTTTCATTATTTCCCTTGAGGGCTCTCTCCAAGTGAAGCTCCTCACTATTTTTACAGCGTGTCAGAATCCCTAGGGAAGCTGTACTTATTGCTAAAATAGCTCTAAGGAAGTTCCCTCAGGCGGTGAGATTTTTTGTGTTTTTGATAATTTTTCAGGGAGAGTAGTTATAAAAAACAGAGAAGTTCACTTTCGCCTGAGAGTATGCCTCCGACATATAGCTCTCGAAGAGACCTCAG
>JAJHRT010000149.1 GCA_020833575.1 Thermofilum sp.
GAGAGTCGAGCTACACACGCTAAGCTACCCCGGCCTCCCTGAGGGCTCTGGCAGCCTCCTCCCTGCTCAGCCTGAGCTTGTGCAGTATCGTGTACCTTTCGCGGAGCTTGGGGGCTAGCTCCAGGGCCTGTGCAGCCTGCTCCAGCGTGACCCCGAGCTCTGTGACCGTCGTGGGGGCTCCCACCCTGCGTAGGCTCTCCCTGAGGCCCTCCCAGTCGAGGCCGTGGAGGTAGGCGGCGACCACTGCCCCCACTCCGACCTGCTCGCCGTGCAGGCTGTCCCTGCCGGGGAATAGCTTGTCGAGAGCGTGGCTGAAGAGGTGCTCACTCCCGCTGCAGGGCCTGCTGCTCCCCGCCACAGCCATCGCCATCCCTGCCAGCAGCCCAGCCTCAGCCAGCAGTCTGACCCCCTCTCCGCTCCACCGCGCGAGCTCGCCGATGTGCGACGCTAGGATCCTGTAGGCAGCCTCAGCCATCTCCAGCGCAGCCTCGGGGATCCTCTCGCCGACCTCCCTCTGCGCCAGCCTCGCGTCAGCCACGCTGGTGAGCTTCGCCAGGATGTCCCCCGCACCGCTCGCCAGGAGGCGGTGCGGCGCCCTCGAGACAACGCTCAGGTCGACGATCACAGCTGCCGGGGGCTTTGTGAACAGGGAGACGGGGTTCCCCTGCTCGTCCTTGAGCGCAACTATCGGTGACGCGAAGCCGTCGTGGCTGAGCGCTGTTGGCACGCTGACGAAGGGCAGCCCCTCGAGGTGTGCCGCGTACTTCGCCACGTCTATGGGCCTGCCGCCGCCCAGCCCAGCCACCGCGCAGGGGTCCCTCTCCGCTATCACAGCTCTAACCGTGCCGACGGACGGGTAGCCGCTGCCCCTAGCAAAGGAGACCATCGGCTCCGCTGAGCCGCGCAGCACGCCCTCGACCCTGCCGCCGAGGAGGCGCCACACGTTCTCGTCGGTCACGAGGAGGAGCTTGCGGCAGCCGAGCACCTCGAGAACCTCGGGGAGCCTATCCAGCGCGCCCTCCTCCACGACGACGTGAGAGGGTAGGCGGAAGCGCACAGTGGACACACGCGAGCTCAGGTATTAAAGCCGAGCGCGCGGCAAAAGATGTCTTTAAGAGTGTGTGAGAGCTTGAGACGCGCTCCCTATATAATGCTTTTATGAATCTTATGCTCGCTCCTGCTTACTCTTGAAGGTCCTTAGCCAGTAGGTACTCCGTCTTTGAGGCTCTGAAGCCCGCCTCGTAGAGCTCCTCCACGATCGCCTCCTTCGAAGAGTCGACGGGGATTGTCACTGTCCTGGCGCCTACCCCCTCCGCCACGCCCCTCAGCCCGCTGAGCAGGGCTCTCAGGGCTTCGAGCGAGCCGTAGGAGGACAGGGCGATGTAGTCCACGAAGAGCTCGTCGTCCAGCGAGAACTCCGCCAGGCCCCTGACCCTCCTGCCCTTGTACGCGAGGAGTGCCTCCTCGCCGCCTGTGTAGCGCTTGTACACCATGCGGTCCACGGGCTCTGTGAGCGTGCTCCACCAGGTGGTGGGCTTGAAGCTCCTGAGCCTGCTCACTGTGGAGGCGCTCCTGCGCTTCAGCTCGAAGCCCTCCGGGGCTTTCTCCGGCAGCCTCCGCGGGTCTGCCGCGAGGAAGAGGATCACCCCTTTCACGCTGTAGCCGCGCCTCAGGTAGAAGTCGAGCGCCCTCAGGTTCCCCTCCTTGACGCTCAGAGCCACCTTCTCGACGCCCTCGCTCGCCAGGAGGTTCTCGAGCTCGCCGATCAGCCTGCTGCCGATGCCGAGGTCGCGGCAGGCCGGGTCCACGGCCAGGCTGTCGATGTAGGCCTGCCCTCTCCGCTTGTACGAGATTACGAAGCCCACCACGCGCCCATCGACCTCGGCCACGAGGGCCTTCCGCCTCCTCGAGCGGACGCTCAGCATGGCCTTGAACCACTCGAGGTCCTCCTCGTCCAGCCCCTCGAGGGACTCCAGGTGTATCCTGAAGATCCTCTCCGCGTCCCTTGGGCGCGCAGGCCGGATTACAACCTGAGCTGGCGAGTTAGCCGTCGAGAACGAGCTACGTAGTCAACTCATTCCCCGGAACCACCCCTCTACGCCGCAGCCTACACTCCCCCGCCTCTTAAACTTTTCCGCCTTTCGGCGCGCAGCTCTTTCAGCGCTCCCCGCGGGCGTGTGTAAAGCCTGCAGTGCTCCCAGGCTGCAGCGCCGCGAGCTGCCGGCACCTGGAGAGCAGCTCCCCCGCGGACCTCTCCAGGAGCCTCTCGCTGTACTGGTACCCGTACTCGGCGCGCAGGCCCTCGAGAACCCTCCTGAGGAGGCGCAGTGCCTCCTCCAGCTCGCGGCAGTCTCTCAGGAAGAAGTCCGCCAAGGGGCACTCCGGGTCGAGCAGCACCCCCCTCTCCTCGTCGAAGACGAGGGGGTACAGCCTGCAGCCAACAGGTCTCGCGCTGTACACCCTGCAGCGCCCGGACCTGATGTCGTAGAAGACGCAGTAACCGCCCATGTTCCTGAGCCTGGGGAAGCCCTCCCCCTCGACGGCGAAGTCCTCCCTTTTAAGGCCCAGCCTCTCAAGCCTCTCAACGTCCTCGAGCAGCAAGGGCATCTCCGTGCCTCTGCAGCAAGCACCGCACGT
>JAJHRT010000034.1 GCA_020833575.1 Thermofilum sp.
ACAAGGACTACCTTGTTGAGTACACGCTGAGCGTTATTAGAGGGAAAGAGCTCGAGAAAGCTCACATCTATATAGATGCGGTTGGCGACCCCCTTGTATACAGGCACGTCGTGGACCTCGTCAGGGCTTTTAAGGAGAGTGGAGCTGCTGAGAGTATAGCCTTAGAAACTCACGGAGCGCTCTTAACGCGGGAGCTTGCTGAGAAGCTGGACGCGGCTGGTCTCGACAGGATTAACCTGTCAGTGGACGCGCTAGAGCCTAAGCTCGCCTCAATGCTCTCCGGCACCCCGTGGTTTGATGTGAGAAAGGTAGCAGAGGTGGCTGAATACATAGCCGGCAGCCTGAGGATGGACCTCCTCGTAGCCCCCGTCTGGGTGCCCGGGGTTAATGACCACGAGATACCCAGGATAATAGAGTGGGCCTTGAAGATAGGGGCTGGAAAGAGGTGGCCGCCCCTGGGAATTCAAAAGTACGAGGCGCACAAGTATGGTCGTAAAGTCCCCGGGGTTAGGCCACTGGCGTGGCGGGAGTTTTACGCACAGCTCAGGAAGTGGGAGAAGGAGTTCGGCGTCAAGCTCGTCCTCAGCAGGGAAGACTTCAGCATAAAGCCTGCCAAGAGAATCCCAATAGCCTTCCAGGTGGGTGAAAGAGTATCAGTCAAGGTGGTTTACTGGGGGTGGCTTAAGGGGCAGTGGCTCGCCGTGGCCAGGAATAGAGTCCTTACGGTGGTGGGTGTGCAGGGAGACCCCCCCATTGGTTCCAGGGTGAAAGTACGTGTGCTCAGAACAAAGGATAATATCTATGTTGCTCGCGCGCTTCTCTGAGCAGGCGTATGAGCGCTGCCTTGCGCCCACCGCGTGGGACACGGGACTGGATGCCCGAGGAGGCCTGGCTCAAGAGATCAGTGGAGGATAGGATAAGGAGGGTGTTCGAGTCGTACGGCTACGGGGAGGTGATAACGCCAGCTTTCGAGCACCTAGAGCTGCTTGTTGCGAAAGCCGGGGAGGAGGTTGTAGAACAGATCTATAACTTCAAGGACAAGGCTGGAAGGGATCTTGGGCTTCGCTTCGAGCTGACAACGCCTATCGCGCGTATTGTCTCCTCGAGGCCGGAGCTCCCAAAGCCCATCAGGTTCTACTACATTGCTCCTGTCTGGAGGTACGAGGAACCTCAGCACGCCAGATTGAGGGAGTTCTGGCAAGCAGGAGTGGAGCTCATAGGCGTTGAGGGGGTGGAGGGGGATGCGGAGGTGGTAGCCGTCCTCTACGACGCTTTGCGCAGCGCGGGCTTGAAGGACTTCAGAATACTGGTGAACGATAGGAGGGTTGTCGAGGATGTGCTCACCTCGGCAGGGGTTAGCGAGGAGAAGATTGCGGCTGCGCTGAGGGCTCTCGACAAGCTGGAGCGCATGGGCGAGGAATTCGTAGTGGGAGAGCTCTGTAAACTGGGCTTGGACGGGGACCGAGCGAGGAAGGTCGTTGACAAGCTGGCAGAGGGGTTCTCCAGCTTTACTCCCTCGACTAAGAGGGGAGAGGCAGGGGCTAAGCGCCTTTCAGAGCTTTTAGAGATGCTAGAAGAGGGGTACGGCGTACGCGTCGAAGTGGACCTCTCAATAGTGAGGGGGCTGGGCTACTACACCGGCGTAGTCTTCGAGGCTAAGTGCAAAGACGGGAGCATAGGGAGCATAGCTGGTGGAGGGCGCTATGACGACCTAATAAGCAGCCTGGGCGGTCCGCAACTCCCTGCGACCGGGATGGCTATAGGCGTGGAGCGGCTTCTCGAAGCCCTCAGCGCCCAAGGAGAGCTACCAAGGTACCGCCCTGCCGAAGTTACTGTGATCCCTGTAGGTGCTGAAAGGAAGGTTCTAGCAGCCGCGCTAAAGGTCGCTCAAGAGCTGAGAAATAACGGCTTTCGAGTTGTGGTTGAGTACTCTCGCAGGTCGCTCTCAAAAACTCTCGAGAGACTAAGCAAGTCGGGGGTAAAGTTCGCGATAATCCTAGGATCCTCAGAGCTGAGCGCCGGTGTTGTGACAGTGCGCGACATGGAGGCGTGGGAGGAGTTCAAGGTTCGCGTCGAAGAGGTGGTAAGCCTTATCAAAGCACGCGTCCCTTAGCTCGCGTGAAACCCGAGGAGCTCCTCCGCAAGTACCTAGACCCGAGCGTGGACAGGAGTGGTATGCTGGAGCTTGTGCTGCGCCTCCCAGATAACCTCGCCAGCGCGCTGAGGGAGTATGGGAGGCTAGCCTCAACTCTCGACGGGAGGCTGCCGAAGAAGCCGCGAGGTGTGGTCATAGCTGGCATGGGGGGATCATTCATAGGGGGGCTCTTCGTCCAGGATGCCCTTTATGACGCCTGCGACATACCAGTACTGCCTTTGCGCGAGACCGAGCTTCCAGCGTTTGTTAATAAGGAGTACCTGGTGATCGCAGTTAGCTACTCGGGCAACACCGAGGAAACTATAAGGGTGCTTCTTGAAGCCTTCAAGAGGAAGACGCACCTAGCAGTAGTCGCCTCGGGGGGCCTCCTCGAAGAAGCTGCCCTTAAGACCGGTATCCCGTTCGTAAAGCTCCCAGCCGGCATACCCCCGCGCGCAGCCTTCCCGTTTATGTGCGCAGCTCTGGCGGTGCTCCTCGACTCCGTCCAGGAGTCCCCAAGACTGATGGGCGAGCTCGAAAAAGCGGCTAACTACCTAAAGGAGGTCTCTGACCTCGCGCTGGACGAGAGCGAGGCCCTCTCGAGGTGGATGTTTGAGCAGTACAGCTCAGGAAAGGTGCTTGTTGTGTACAGCTATAGACCCTACTTGAGCGCCGGGTACCGGTTGAAGACCCAGATCAACGAGAACGCGAAGCTTCACGCCTTTTTCTCAGAGATTCCTGAGTCCAACCACAATGAGATCATGGGCTGGGAGGGGCAGACGGCGCTGTTTGCCCTGCTCCTGAGGGCCGGCGGAGAGCCACCGTACATACGCTACCGCCTGGAGTTCTTAAGAGAGCTGCTTTCGAGTAGAGGCGTCGCGGTGCGCGAGGTAGTACCCCGGGGGGAGACGCGCGTGCAGGAGCTGCTCTACCTCTTCTACGCCTTCGACATAGCCTCAGTGCTGCTATCTCTGATGCGGGGGGTCGACCCAACCCCCGTTGAGACGATATCCAGGCTGAAGAAGTACCTGGATGAGAGGATAAACATCAGGGAGGAGCTGGAGCGCACACTGAGCAATTTTTAAGCTCGGACTCTGAACTATGCTAGGGGCTGTGAGGAGCCTTGCGAGGTCGGAGAGATGAAGACTCGAACCCTCCTGAGCCCCTTTGCAGTGCCTGAAACAAAAGTTGTAATTAACCTTCAAGAGCGCCGACGCTACGGTGAGAGATGATACTGTACGAGTTCGAGGTAAAGAGTATATTGGAGAAACTCGGAGTTCCCGTCGAGCCGTCATGTGTGGTTTCCTCCCCTGATGATAGCTTGCTGCACTCCTGCCTGAGGACTATTGGTCCCCCGTACATGGTCAAGGCTCAGGTCAGAGGGTGGGGTAGGGGTAAGCGTGGGCTCGTCATTCCAGCCGAAACAGAGGACGGCGCAGTGCAGGCTGTTAAGGAGCTCTTCTCCTCCAGTTACGAGGGCCAGCGGGTACGATACGTGATGATCTCTAGGAAGGTGCAGGTACGAAGGGAGTACTATCTCGCGTTGATGCTGGATGCGGACTCTCAGAGAATCCTACTCCTCGCCTCGCGGGAGGGAGGTGTTGACGTAGAGAAGCTTGCGCGGCAGCCGGGAGGAGTGCTCGTGCAGACCATAGACCCCCTGCTCGGCCTGAGAGACTACATGGTGCGGAGGGTGGCAGAGCACCTCGGTTTGAACGCGTCAGAGGTAGGCAATATTCTACGGGCCATGTACACAGCCTTCTGGAGCTACAACATGATCCTACTGGAGCTCAACCCTCTCGCACTCACAGATAGGGGACTTGTAGCCATAGATAGAAAGGCCATAGTCGACGATGACGCTCTGCCGCTCAACAGCAATCTTTCAGAGTTCGCAGCAAGGCTCCAGGAGGAGCTGAGCGAAGTTCAAAGAATCTCACTCAAGGAGGGGTTCACCGTGGTGGAAGTTGGGGAGGGAGGAATCGCGGTCGTAGGTAACGGTGCCGGCCTGACGATGGCCACAATGGACTACGTCGAGCAGGCAGGAGGCAAGCCAGGGCTCTTCCTCGACCTGGGTGGAGGTGCCAGCTCGGAGAGAGTGGAGAAAGCCCTTTTGCTCATAATGTCGCTAGGGAAGTACGACAAAGTACTCATGAACATTCTCGGGGGAATAACCCGGTGCGATGAAGTTGCGCGAGGGATCCTGCGGGCATTAGAGAGGGTGGGCGATGTGCGTTTGAAGATGGCGGTGAGGCTCTCGGGCTTCATGGAGGAGGAGGCGCGCAGCCTCCTCGAAAGCAGGGGGGTAAGGGCTTTCCGGACGCTAGAGGAGGCTGCCAAGGAGGTGATCTCTTGATGGCTATACTCGTGGACGAGAGCACAAGGGTTCTGGTGCAGGGCATTACTGGGAGGCAGGGCTCAATGCACACCCTCGAGATGCTGAAATACGGCACCAAAATCGTAGCGGGCGTCACTCCCGGTAAGCAGGGAGAGAAGGTTCATGGAGTGCCCGTCTACAACGACGTCTTCTCAGCCCTGGAGGAACACCCTGAGATAAATACATCAATAGTTTTCGTGCCAGCCGCATATGCTCCGGATGCCGTGTACGAGGCAATAGATGCTGGCATAAAGCTCATCGTGGTAATTACAGAGCATATACCAGCCCATGAAACGCTCAAGCTGGTCAGGTACGGAAAGTCAAAGGGCGTTACAATCGTAGGTCCTAACACCCCCGGAGTGATATCCCCGGGTAAGTGCAAGGTCGGTATAATGCCAGCTGATTACTTCGCTGCTGGGCGCATAGGAATCGTTTCAAGGAGCGGAACACTGATGTACGAAGTTGCCTCCCGGTTGAGAAGCGAGGGCTTTGGAGTTTCAACAGCAGTAGGCATCGGCGGGGATATGGTCACAGGTTTAAGCTTCGAAGATGTCTACTCGATGTTCGTTCGGGACAGTGAAACAGATGCTGTAGTTCTCGTTGGAGAGATCGGGAGCAGCAAAGAGGAGCGCTTTGCGAAGTACTTCTCGGAGCTGAAGGTCAAAAAGCCTGTAGCAGCGTTCATAGCTGGTCGCAGCGCTCCTCCAGGTAGGAGAATGGGGCACGCGGGCGCTATTGTGATGGGGGACGTAGGCACCTACGCTAGCAAGGTAAAGAGCCTCGAGGCAGCGGGCATACCTGTCGCCAAGAGCCTCCTAGATATCGGCAGGGTTCTGTCAAGTGTTTTGAAAACAAATTTAGCTAGGACCGCACTCTAGCCGCAAGTTTCACAAAGCTCCATGGCAGCTCATCTGTAAGGTATCCTGTATACCTCTCGGGGTTGAGATTAGCTTCTCGCAGTGCTGCTCTGAGCCCGCCCAACCCGCCGCCCTTCAGTGCCCACAGCTGCAGCACTATACCCAACTCAGCACCCCCTCTAGCAAGTATTGTCTGAGCCCAGGCTAGGCGGGGGTCGTAGGCACGCACATCGGCTAGACCTCTCAGCTTTCTCTTCAGGAGCTCTATCCTGCGCCTAGCCTCCTTGACCCCCACGAAGGGAGCCCTCTCAAGAGGTGTGTGAGGCTTAGGCACAAGGGGGCTCACCGTGATTTTCAGCTGCCTGGACCCCTGGTAGCCGCTCTGCTTCGACAGCCTTGTAACATACTCCGCGGTGGAAATCAGGTCCTCGTCACTCTCACCAGGAACACCCACCATAAGGTACAGCTTGAGCCCTGTGAAGCCGAGCCTCTTCGCCTCAGCTGCAATCTGGGCAGCGAGGTCGAGCTTGATGAATTTTCCTAGAACCGAGGCTAGGCGAAGAGACCCTGTCTCAGGGGCTATAACAAGAGTCTTCTGCCCCCCTCTCCTGAGCAGCTCCAGCCTGCCTTCATTAAGCGCGTCAGCCCTGAGAGAGGGTACCGAGACCTCAAACCCCTCGTTTACCAGCTTCTCGAGGATCTCATCTGCCCTGCGATGGTTGAAAAAGGACAAGCTTACCAGCTTAACAAGCTTGGACCTGTTAGCAACAGAGCCCTTCTCAGCTATCTCGAGCACATCCCCCACCGGTCTCTCGCGGACGCCCCGGAAGATCCAGCCCTCCATGCAGAAGCGGCACCCGTAGAGGCAGCCTCTCGAGGTTTCAATCGCTGTCCTAAGCTTCCACTTGAACGGAGCCTTCAGGGGTTGCACCTGCGCTATTGGGTGAAACTCGAGCGGCAGGCTTTCAGCTGCATTGAACCTAACCTCATCTCCCGAGAAAACCTGAGGCGCGAAAAAACCCTGCGAGGGAGGGAGCGACTCTAGGAGAGATTTCTTCAAGCCCCGCTCCTCGAGTAATTTCTCAACGAGGAAGGGGAGAGAGGGTTCTATCTCGCCTACTACTAGTACATCGGCAAAGCGGGAGAGGGGGAGAGGGTTCGCGATCACAGGCGGTCCCCCTACCACCACGAGCGGCCTCTCCCTTTTGGAGGCCTCTGGCTCTATACCTGCTTCCAGGAGAGTCCTGACTATGTTGACATAGTCCAGCTCGTAGTGAACAGAGAACATCAGCACGTCCACGCTCCTGAGAGGAGTCTTGGACTCTAAGGTGCGCGTGGGTGCTTCGTCCCGCTTCAGGTAGACTGCCCTTTCAGCCACGATGCCATCGAGCTTGTTGAGGTAGTGGTACAGCATTTGGAAGGATAGAGAGTCCACGGCCACGTGGTACAGTGACGGGTAGGCTACGGCCACCCTCAGGCACTCCTTCCCGCAGTACTTCATCACGACGTTTATCTCCTCTAGTGCAACCATCTGAAACCATACAGGGGACGCCGCGCTTATTTACCCCGTGCGCATCCCCGCTTTCGTGAGCGGAAGAGACAGTGGGGTGAGGACCGCTACCGGCCATGCACTACCGGAGGTCGAGATACCTGAGGTCACGCTTGAGGAGCAGCGCAAGTACGGGTACCAACTGGCGAAAACGGGCATCGAGGGGCTCGATGAGATTATAGGGGGGTTACTGCGCGGCAGAACCTACCTGGTAACCGGCGAGACCGGCACTGGGAAAACTCTCTTCAGCCTCAGTTTCCTGATAAACGGTGCTGAAATCGGAGAACCCGGCATCTACGTGCTTGTAGACGAGGAGTACGACGACTTTCTGAATGGAGCCTATGACTTCGGGTGGGACCTTGAGAAGTACATTAGCACGGGGAGGCTTCAGATCCTGACATTGATGCCTGACTTTGTCGAAAAGATGCGCAACAAGCCCGCGGAGACTGTCGTGATGTCGATCGTAGACAATATAGCAAGATACGCTAGACAAATCGATGCAAAGAGACTCGTAATAGACCCCGTAGCACCGCTTGTTGTCAACGAGGGGGATGTTGCCTGGACGCGAGAGTATATAAAGAGCTTGATTATTAACCTGGAGAAGAGAATAGGGACAACCAACATAATTGTTTCCGAAATCCCCACCGGTAGCACCTCACTGAGCAGGTTCGGAGTTGAAGAGTTCCTGGCAGCCGGCGTCTTCGTCCTAGGAATTGAGAGGATGGGCAGTGAGTTTGTGAGAACTCTTTTCCTGAGAAAGATGAGGTGGAGACCTGTGCCGCCGGGTCTTTACGAGTTCGAGATAGTAAGGGGCAAAGGTATAGTCGTTAAGGGGAAGCTGTCTCAGCGACGCTTTTGAGAGAGAGTCAGCCCTGGTGTCTCCACTCACTCATCGTAAATACCTGCCTTCATCATCCGAGAAGGCTTTTTCATGCTTAACACTAAAATTTTTCTAAGGCCTGCTCACTCTCTAGATCGAGCATCGTGACCGTACTGCTGCGCGTGCACAGACAGCAGGGTTACACGGTGGCTGCTATGTGCGACAAGGAGCTCCTAGGCAAGACTTTCAGCGACGGCGTGCGACAGATACGCTTTTCCGAGGACTTCTTCGGCGGGGTGGAAGTCGACGCTGAAGACGTAGCTAAGGTCGCAGAACTACTGCAGGAGGTTGACAGCATAACGGCTTTCGGAGAAGAGTCCATCAGGCTACTGTCGAAGCTCTACCCCTCCGTATCCGATGCCGTGATTACTGTGTGTAATGTCCCCTACGTGCAGATTTTTATGGTGCTCTTTGAGTAAAGGCTGAGGAATGGCGCGCGTAGTGTGTCCATCCTGCGGCAGGGTAACGGATGTGCTGGTTGAGGGGCTCTGCCCGGACTGCTTCCGGGCACTGCACCCCCTAGTAGTGCAGAAGAGAGAGATTAAGCTCGAGGAATGTAGAGTCTGCGGAGCATTCCGCCTGGGCGGCTCTAGATGGATCCGAAACCTGGAAGAACTCGAGTGGGAGGTGCTTAGGAAGCTGTCAAGCTTCGTAGAGGTGAAAGGTGAGGTTCAAGAGCTGTCC
>JAJHRT010000151.1 GCA_020833575.1 Thermofilum sp.
ACGATGTTACCGTGAACACGGCGTTTATCGCCCAGCTAAGCAATGGGTACTTCACCGGAATAACTCCCGTGTAAATTAAAATATTTTTTACCCTTTTGCCCATGTAGAACTACCACTTTGGAAATTTCCTGCTGTGAGCCAGCTGCGCTGTGGCATCCCGGCGGAAATGAATTTATCCCAGAAGATGCTCATAAGGCACGGTCCGGCAGGATCGCGCCTCGACTGCCCCGTAGAGCGGGGCTGAATGAAAAGGCGCCCGGCACGCCTTCTGCTGAACCCAATACCGGGAGCCGAGCTGCTGCGCTCTCCCTTCTCGCGGCAGTTTCCTCGAGCCTTCTCCATCGATTGTGACCAAACATATGTAAGAAAAGCTTATATGTAAGCTTGATTTTACACATGTGGTCAGCATGACCATAGAGGCGCGAGGGCTGGGTAAGAGGTTTGGCGAAGTGTGGGGGTTGAGGGAGGCTACCTTCGAGCTCGGGAAGAGGTCCGTGGGGGTCCTGGCGGGCCCCAACGGCGCGGGGAAGACCACCACGACGAGGATCCTGGCAACGTACTACAGGCCCGACAAGGGGGAGGCGTACGTCTGCGGCTTCGACGTGGTGAAGGAGTACCGCGAGGTCAGGAGGGTTATCGCCTACATGCCGCAGGAGTACCGCGTCAGCCTGGACCTGACGCCTGAGGAGCTTATCGTGGCCAACCTGATGAAGAGGGGCATCAGCTACTTCGACGCGAGGAGGGAGGCGAGGAGGTGGCTGGAGGCGCTCGGCATGTGGGAGCTCAGGAAGAGGAGGCTGTGGGTCCTCAGCGGCGGCGAGAGGAGGAGGGCTCTTGTAGCCTCTGTGCTCGCGGAGCCCGCGGAGGTCTACTTCCTCGACGAGCCGACGACGGGGATCGACGTGGAGGGGCGCTACGAGGTCCTCAAGGTGGTGAGGGAGGCTGTGCTGCAGGGGGCGACCGTGTTCATGACGACGCACAATCTCTCCGAGGCCCGGGTGGTCGCCGACACAGTGGTGTTCATCAGCAGTGGGGTTACCGTCGCCGCGGGCAACCCGCAGGAGCTGCTGGAGTCTTTCCCGTGGAGGTTCAAGGCCTTCGTGAATGGCCGCGGGGAGCTGCCTGGCGACGTGCCGCACATCCGCCTGGGCGATAGGCAGGTGGTCTACGCCAGGGCGAGGGAGGAGCTCTACGAGCTGCTCAAGGAGCTGAAGGTCGACGTGCACGGGGTCTACGAGGTCGACCTGGAGGACGTGTACCTGCAGGTGGTGAGGGGGAGGCAGCCATGAGGTTCCTCTGGAGGATCTTCGGAGTTGCCTACGAGGAGCTCATGTTCTTCCGTAGGCAGTGGATGTGGATTGTCCAGAGCCTGCTTGCGGTGGGCGGCATCTCCCTGCTGGCATCAGCCTGGGGAGGCCTGGGGGCCTTGAGGCACATGGCTGTAGCCCTGCTGGTGACAGGCGGCTGGGGCGTGGGCTTGAACGTTGCCGGGCAGTCCATCGGGTACGACAGGTTCTTCGGCGAGTACGAGAGGAGAGTTGCCTCGCCGCTGACACCAGCGGAGTACATCCTGGGCTACCTCCTGGGCTCGTCCATACCATTCCTCCTGAGCGAGCTCCCCCTGGTGCTGCTGCTCGCGGTGCTGGCAGGCATCAGCCTAGCTAAGCTCGCCGCGGTGCTGCTGCTCTCAGTCGCGGCGATGTTCCTCGGGCTCTTCCTGTCGCTCTCGGTGATCCTGAGGATCAAGAACCCGATGAACGTGTCAGCAGTCACAAACCCCCTCTACACGCTGACCACAGTACTCCCCCCGGTGTACTACTCGCCGCTTGTGCTGCCGGAGCCCTTGCGCAGCCTGAGCGCTGCAGCTCCCACAGTGGTGCTGGTGGATCTGGGCAGGGCCCTGGTAGGGCAGGTGAACGCGTACCCGCTCTGGGTCTCCGCGCTGGGCACGGCAGCCTGGCTTGTGGCAACCTTCGTGCTGATGCTGCGCAAGCTGGAGTGGGGGCTCGGGTAGCTCTCCCTCAAACCCATTTTTCTCCTACCGCGCGGCGCGCTGGATAGCGGCTGCGCTCCGGCTGCTTGGAGGCGTGCGGCCTGCGCGGAGGTCGGCGCACCCTAGCGCTTTATGGCTAGCAGGATGCTCACGAGGTAGGGCTCCGTGGCCACGAGGACTGCCAGCCTCAGGAGGTCTGCCACAATCCCCACCTTGAACATTGTGGATGCTCGAACCTTCCTGGAGCCATAGACGATGGCCATGGGCGGGGTTGTGGATGGGAGGGCGCTGGATATGGAGCACGCGAGCGCCGCGGAGAGCACGGGCGCCACGGGGTTGACGCCAGCCCCCTTGGCTATGGATGCTACCAGGGGTGCTGTGATCATCGCTGCGGCGGTGTTGGAGGCTGGGAAGGTGATGATGAAGCCCAGGAGGGCTGCCACCGCGGACAGGGTGAAGGTGTCGAGCGCGCCAGCCCTGGAGATGGTGAGCGCGACCCACCGCGAGAAGCCGCTCGCGTCGAGCGCTGTGCCCATCGCGAGGCCCCCGCCGAACATGAAGACCACGTTCCAGTCGATGCCCTCGGATATCTCCTGCATTGTCAGCAGCGGCCCCCTGCCCGTCCTCAGGAGCCC
>JAJHRT010000035.1 GCA_020833575.1 Thermofilum sp.
GGAGTGAGAATATTAATGTTAGTGTTACTCGCGTACGCCGGAGGCGCCCAGGCATGATAGATGCCCACTGCCACCTCACCTACCCTGGCCTCTGGGAGATCTCACCCCAGGTAATTAGCGAGGCCAGGCGGGCTCTGGACGCGATAGTCACCTGCGGGCTACCCTTCGACGAGGTGAAGGAGCCAGGCTTCCCCGGTGCCGTCAGAGCTCTAGAGCTCGCTGAAGCTCACAGGGGTTTCGTCTACGTCACCCTGGGTCTCCATCCAACGCAGGTAAGCGAGATGAGCGACGAGGAGGTGGAGAGCTACATCGAGTTCGTGGCCGCAAACAGCGGGAAAATTGTGGGGATAGGGGAGATAGGGCTCGACAACTACTGGATAGAGAGCGAAGAAGAGCGCAAGAGGGCTAGAAGAGTCTTCTTCGAGCTCCTGGAGCTCGCCGAGAGACTGGGCAAGCCGGTCGTTATACACAGCAGAGACGCGGAGGGCGAGGTGCTGGACATCCTCTCCTCGTTTTCCCTCAAGAAGGTGCTGATGCACTCCTTCACGGGGAACATGACCACCGCTAAAGCAGCCCTCGAGAGAGGCTACTACTTCTCCGTCAACTACCGCTTGACGAACACCAAGACCATGAGGAAGATTGCCAAGAACTTCCCGATGGAGTACATACTCCTGGAGACCGATGCTCCTTTCCTCTCACCCACAGGAGGTGTGAACACCCCCCTATCCGTGAGGCTTGTGGCAGAGGAGGTCGCCAGGCTGAGGAATCTACCCGTGGAGGATGTGGATAAAGCTACGACCAGGAACGCGGTAGAGTTTTTTGGCCTAAAAACACGGTGAGGCTCCTGTGAGCTTCAGGAAGATTCTCGTGGCGAACAGGGGGGAGATCGCTGTCAGGGTTATTAGGACGGCGAGGGACATGGGGATCAAGACCGTGGCTATATACAGCGATGCTGACGAGCGGGCGCTCCACGCCCTGCTGGCGGACGAGAGGTACAGAGTGGGACCTCCCGAGCCCTCTGCAAGCTACCTCAACATGAAGGCGATCATCGACATCGCGCTTAGGAGCGGTGCTGAGGCTGTGCACCCGGGCTACGGCTTCCTGGCTCAGAACGCTGCGTTCGCCCAGAAAGTCGAGGAGAGCGGGCTCGTGTGGATAGGTCCCAGCCCCGACGTAATCAGGCTTGTCGGCGATAAGCTGGGAGCCAGGAGGTTCTTCAGCTCGCACGGAATCCCGGTTGTACCTGGCACCTTTGAAGCCGTGGACCCGAGGGATGCTGCTAGCCACGCGGAGGAGATAGGCTACCCGGTCATGGTGAAGCCTGCGGGTGGTGGAGGAGGTATAGGGATGTTTGTAGCCTGGAGCAGCGAGGAGCTCGAGGAGAAGCTCCGCAGGGCGTCGTCCCTGGGGCAGAGCTACTTCGGCAATGCGGCAGTGTACCTTGAGAAGTACTTCCCGCGGGTGAAGCACATAGAAGTGCAGGTGCTGGGCTACGGGCAGGGCAGGGTGCTCCACCTCTTCGAGAGGGAGTGCAGCGTGCAGAGACGCTTCCAGAAGGTAGTGGAGGAGGCCCCCTCACCGTCGATAACCCCCGAAGAGAGGGAGACTGTCTGCAGTCTAGCCGTGAAGGCTGCGAGCAGCTGCGGCTACACGAACGCGGGGACCTTCGAGTTCCTCTTCGACCTCGACTCGAGGAAGTTCTACCTGCTCGAGGTCAACTCCCGGATACAGGTGGAACACCCCGTGACCGAGGCTGTGACGGGTATAGACATCGTCGAGCAGCAGATCCTCATAGCGGGCGGCGCAGACGCACCCCTGAAGCAGGATGAGGTACGGCTGCGCGGGCACGCCGTAGAGGCAAGGGTCTACGCGGAAGACCCCGCCAATGGCTTCGCGCCGTCGCCAGGCCGTATAACGTTCCTCGAGGTCCCCCAGGGCCCCTGGGTTCGCGTCGACAGCGGGGTCTATGAGGGCTTCGAGGTGCCGCACTACTACGACCCCTTGCTCATGAAGGTGATTGCGTGGGGGCCCACCCGGAGCGACGCTGTGAGGAGGCTTAGAAGGGCGCTCTCAGAGCTCAGGATAGGCGGTGTTAAGCACAACAAGCACTTCCTGCTAAGGATCCTCGACCACAGCAGCTTTCTGGATGCAAGCTACACCACTAGGCTGCTGGAGGACGAGAACCTCTACAGAGGTCTTGAGAGCGAGGATAAACAGCGCATGCTGCCGGCCGCCCCCCGCGAGGAGAAGCCTACCAGAAGAGAGGAGCAGAGCGTAGCCAGCGCCTGGAGGATACTAGCGCGAGCCAGGCACAGCGCGTAATAGCGCTAGCGCTCTACACTAGCGCCGAGTAAGACGTTCGAAAAGAAGCTTTGGAGAGAAAGCAGGTCGCAATAACCTCTGTGCAGACACGCGGCGCTAGAGCTCCAGGGGGTTGGAGAGGGTTGATACCTCTTTGTACTTGCTCAGCCTCTCGGTGAGGTAGCGCGGCATGGCGAAGAGGAACCTGTACTGCTCCGGGTCTAGATACCTGAGCTGGAGCTTTGTCAGCTTGCTCTCGATCTCCTCCCTTGGAACCTCGAGAGGGTCTCTGCCTAGCGACCCTAGGACGAAGCCCCAGTCGCTGTAGAACGACGGCACGAAGACTCTGTACCTCCTAGCCACAGGGAACACTGACGCCACGGTGTTGTAGATGACTGCGAATGCCCTCTCGTAGTACCTAAGGGAGGTTGCCTGCGTCACCATTACACCGCCGGGGTTCAGCCTGTCTCTCACCTCCTCGTAGAACTCCTTCGTGTACAGCAGGACCCCGGGCGTGCCCTTCACAGGGTCTGTGAGGTCGAGTATTATCACGTCGAACTTCTCCTTTGTCTCCTCTATGAGCTTCTTACCATCCATGAACACGAGCTCGGCCCGGGGGTCGTCGAAAGCCCCCTTATGCCACTCAGGTAGGTGCTTCCTGCATAAGTTCACCAGCTCCTCATCTATGTCCACCATGACCGCTCTTTCGACGCTCTCGTGCTTGAGAACCTCGCGCAGCGTGGCGCCCTCGCCGCCGCCGATCATGAGAACCTTGCGAGGGTTCCCGTGGGTGATCATCGCGGGGTGGACCAGGCTCTCATGGTAGATGAACTCGTCGTACTCGGTGCTCTGCGCGAAGCCGTCGAGAAACAACGCGAGGCCGAAGGACCCCGTCCTCGCTATCGTCACTCTCTGGTACTTCGTGTGCCCATCGAACACCAGCTCCAGAATGCCGTGAACGTGAGCTTCGTGAGGGCTCAGCCACTCAGTGTACCACAAGACACTCATTCCATGGTAGCTTTCCGCGCTCATACGCCCGGAGAAGCCGGGGGAGGTAGATAAGATATTCGCGAGCACCACCTGGAGGCACGGGAGAGTCAGACGTCCTAGCCCTCGTCACGGCGTCAGTAGTTCCGGCGCTCTTCATTCTCCAGAAAGCTTGTGCGCAAGAAAAAAGAAAAACCTTTTTGAGGAGAGCTGCCGGGAGGGGTGGCTACTTGGCCGATACTGCTTGCTTGCCTTTCTCGGTGATCTTGTACTTGCCCTCTGCCGTTCTCTCGATGTACCCTGCGTTCATTAGGCCTCTGACCTTGCCCACCACCTTCCGGACGTCCAGCCCTGCCTTGTTGGCAATTTCCTTGCACGTGGAGGGCGCGCCGAGCTCAAGCAGCGCTTTGAGTATTGCAACACCGGTCTCGTCAAGCTTGCCAGCCTTCTGGGACATTCTCCTCCCACCTCTTTCCCGCTTTTCCGCAATAAACTAAGTAGAAGTGGCTATTTTGCTTAACTCTTGGGCAACCTGGGCTATTTTCTCGTAGATAGACGGAGGTGTTGTGGGGCTCGAGATGATTATCAGGGGGACGTTGTACCTTGCGGATAGCTCCTCCGCCTTGGATCTAAGGGGTGCAGGGTCGTCACTCAGCGCTACGATCAGCTTGATCTCCCCTGCCGCGAGGGCTCTCTCAATCCTCGCCATGTCCTCCGAGGTCGCCGGCAGGCCCTCCTCCTTCACCAGCAGGTACCCAACCCTAACTCCGGCCCACCACACTGCATACTGAGCTGGAGGCCTGGTTGCAAGGGCTGTGACGTTGAATGCCCTGGCCCTAAGCTTGATGCTGTCCAATCCGCTCAGGAGCTGCTGCAGCTTCTGGGCGTAGCAGGCTGCGTGCGCCGGGTCCACCTCCGAGAGCTTTTCAGCCAGGTATCTGGCGAAGACCTCGTAGTTACTGGGGTCGTAGATGGGCATGTGGAGGTTTGGCTGCCCCGTGGCTGGGTTAACGAGAATACGCATCCCAGGAATCTTCGGTATTTCCACGAGCGCCGCTGTCAGCTCCCCGCGCTCGACAAGATCCCTTATCCTGAGCTCGAAGGGCGTGTGACCGGTGGACACGATCACGCGGACCGCCTTTAGCTTCTCAACGTCTCCGGGAGACAGCTGGTAGTCGTGAGGGTCCACTCCTGGGGGCACGAGCGACGATGCCTTGCCGTCGCAGAGGATCAGGTTTAGATCCTCGGCTACCGAGGGGAAAGTGGCAACCGCCAGTACCTCCTCCCTGGTTGAGGGCCCGGCAGCTCTCCCCAGTAGCAGAGCAAGCAGCAGTGCTGCCACTGCTACGGCCACTACTGGAAGCCACCTGTACACACTCCTCCTGGGAATACCCCCTGTTCTGTGCACAGCCGTTAAACTCTCCCGCTGCGTAAAAAGCTTTATGTGCACGCTTTGATCATAAGCTCACGATGCATGTGCACAGAGACATCGTGCTGGAAGGGCGCAACCTCGTGTTCGCCTATGGGGCTGACGAGGTCATACTCAAAGGGGACAGCTTCGAGTTCAGGGGACCCGGCCTCGTGACAGTTCTCGGGCCCAATGGGTCGGGAAAGACAACCTTCTTCAAAGTTCTCTTGGGGCTTCTCAAGCCGCAGGAGGGGCGGGTTCTCGTCAACGGTGTTGACGTGACTGGAGACCCTGTAAAGGCCGGGAGGTTTATGAGCTACGTGCCGCAGCTCTCGAGCTTGAGACGCGACATACCGGTCACGCCCTTAGAGGTCGTGGAGGCGGCTCTGCGGAGCAGGGGGCTGCACGGGCGTGCTAGAAGGGGGGCTGCTGTAAAGCTTCTCGAAGAGGTTGGGGTCTCCGAGGTCATGAGCCGCACCTTGGGCGAGCTCAGCGGCGGGCAGCTCCAGAGAGTGCTCATAGCCAGGGCTCTGGCGCGGGACACGGACATCCTGCTGCTCGACGAGCCTCTATCGGGCGTGGACCCCAGGGGGAGGGAGGGCCTGCTGGAGCTCGTCAGGGAGATTGCGCAGAGAAAGCTCATTGTCATGACGACTCACGACCCAGTGCAGGCGCTCAAGAGAAGTGACTACTTCGTGGTGTTCAACCGCGGCATAGTGGCGCAGGGCAGCCCCTACGACATATACAAGCTAGACATCTTGAGGAAAGCTTACGGAACCGTGCTCGAGATAGAGAAGTGCCTCCACGTCCTCTGAGGGGGGAGCCCGTGGACCTACGGTGGTTCCTCGTCATGGGAGGTGCGGCGCTGGCGCTCAGCTCGATGAGCCCCATAGTGGCTGCCAGGAGACTCGGATTCTTCGCCTCCGCCCTACCACACTCGGCGCTCCTAGCCGTGAGCCTGGGGTACGTGCTCTCGCGGGTGCTCGGCCTAGACCCCTTTGCGTGCTCCCTCCTCCTCAGCCTGCCTATATCCTACACGTTCACCTTCCTCCTGCACAGAGGGGTGGACGCGGAGATCGCGACCTCGGTCTTCGTAGCTTTCACCTCGTCATCGAGCGTGGCGGCTATGTACCTCGTCCTCACGAGGTTCCCCGCAGAGGCGAGCCTATGGTCGTACATCCTGGGCGACCCCCTCCTAGTGAGCTGGAGCGAGGCGTTAACCATCCTACTCCTCGCTGCGCTGCTGACAGCGGCCGCGGTTTTAGTGTACGAGGTCGAGGTGATGATAGGCCTGGATGCCGACTTCGCACGGGTCTCCGGCGTTAGAGTCGAGCTGAGGGATTACCTGCTGACCACCATGCTCACCCTGGCTTCGGTCGGCATGCTCAGGGTGGTGGGCTTTGTCGTGCAGCACGTGGCAATCCTGCTTCCCGCAGCCATAGGCACGCGCGTAGCCAGGAACGCGAGGCAGCTCATGCTCGTGAGCGTCACGCTGTCCTTCCTCGCAGGCATCCTCAGCGTCGCTCTTGCCTCGGTGGTCGACATGCCGCCCTCCGCGGTCTACGGCCTGCTTCTCATGGCCGCCTACGTGCTATCCCTGCTGAGGTGAGCGGTCACGCCCACCAGGAAGGTTCGGTTCGGAGTAAGTCTTGAGAAGGATAAGGCTGAGGCGTTAACAAGGCTTGCAGAGGCGCTCGGCGGGGATAGATCCTCGCTGATCAGCATGGCTGTCGAGGAGTTCCTAGAGGAGAGATTCCACCTCCTCCCACCACACCCATGCGAGGGGGTGCTCGTGGTCAGCTACTCGCCGGAGCAGGAGGAGGGGGTCTTCAAGGTGGCAGAGGAGTTCAAGGACTGCATCGTGGGGAAGCTTCACGTGCACAACGCTTCTGGGCTCTGCGTCGAGATAATATACGTCAGAGCTGATAGCTCGCGCATCGCGGAGCTGCACAGCAGGATGCGGAGGGAGCGGTGCAGGTGCAGGTTCGTGCCAAGCCACTAGAACAGCTCCTTCAGCTTCTCGAGCCTCCTCTTCGACCTGACGAGCAACCTGTTGGCAGCATCAACGAGCATGGGGTACGCCCACGGCTCTAGAAGGTCCACGCCGCGAAGCCTCAAGGGCGTCTCGAGCCTCTCCATGCTCATCACCTCGACCACTACGCGCCTGCCCAGGCCCTGTATGCCGCTGTGCTTGAAGCCACTGTTCCTGGCGTGCACGAGCAGCCTCCTCGCCGCCTCGAGGTCCCTCGCGACTATGTGGAGTATGGGCGGGTGCACGGAGAACCATATGCTCGGCTCTTGGCTGGCGCTCAGAGCTAGGACTAGCTCCTCGACATTTATGGGGCGGTGCCACTTGGCTAGAACCCTCAGCCTGCCCTTCTCACCCGGGTGCTCGCAGGCTGCCAGCTGTATCCTCCCGCTGCAGCTGGACGTGGTATAGTAGTCGCTGCTGGAGTTGATTCTGTCGAGCAGATCCACGATGTCTGGGTCGACGCGCCCCTGGAGCATGTGCTCCCTCAGCTGGGATAGGGCCTTGCTCCTCAACCTCTCCCACTCCTGGTCTCCAACCTGCGGGGACGTAGCAGCCTCACCCCCGACCTCGTGATCACGATGACCCCGAAGGAGGCGGGTCGCCAGTACCTCAGGCCAGAGCCCCAGTAGAGCTTCCACGAGCCGGGGTTGCCAAGCCTCCTCTCAGGGTCCAGACCTGGTATGTGCGTGTGCCCAGCCAGCAGCCAGGCCTGCGGAGCGCAGAACCTCCTCTTCGCGACCTCCTCGAGCAGTAGAGGGCGTCCCGCGGCAGCTGCAGCAGCGTTCAACGCGTACGCCAGGACGCCGCTCCTCGCAACTACGTCGCCGTGGAGGGCGCAGAGCTCGTGCCCCTCTACCTCCAGCTGCAGCAGCCCCGGGACTACGAGCAGGCTTGCACCGTTCAAGCTGAGCTCAAAGGGCTCCTCGAACACGGGGTCGTGCGAGCTCAGGCTAGTGGTGTAGTAGAGCGACTCGGGCAGCTCAGCGCCGCTCACCGCCTGGAGCAGGTGCCTCCGGAGCTCCTCCGATGACGTCCTCCTGTGGAGCGCGTCGAACATGTCGCCCAGCACGATCAAGCAGCCGGAGCCCAGGCGCCTTGCGAGCCTGAGCGCGCTCACGAGCTGGGGGCACCTGCTACCTGTGGGGCAGTGAGTGTCCGCGATTGCGAGGCAGCTCCCTGGCGCTCTGCCGGCAGGGTACACGAGCATGGCTGAGCTGTGAGAGGAGGCTAACGCACATATACCCTTCGCGCTTGTCCCTTCCTGGGAGCTGTGAGGACTCCTAAAACCCCGCTCGCAGCCATGCTCGCAGCTCTGCTAGCCATCCTCATGGTTGCTGTCGCCAGCCCAGGTGCTCCAAGCCGCAGCGACCCTGTGAGCATCACTGTGCGTGTGGACGTCGAGGAGTCAGGCAACGCCACGGTCTACCTGACCCTCAGCGGCACCGGGGATACGAGCCTCTGGATAACCTTGCCGAAGTTTGAGCCTGTGAGAGAGTGCGAGGCTAAAGGATCCTACCAGATCTTGAGCAGGCCGATGAGCGCCTACTTCTACGTCAACTCGACAGTGCTCGTCAAGGCCGCAGAGGATGGGCGGTTCTCGGTTACGCTCTGCTACAGCTTCCCGTACGCCGTGCTCATGCACGACGACAGGGGTTGGTTCATGTCCCCCTTCCTCCTCGCCGACCCCAGGGCGCGGCTTGTGGTTTACGTCAGGATACCCTTCCTCAAGGAGGTGAC